>NZ_JBSIPX010000011.1:0-181709 GCF_053668055.1 Massilia sp. SYSU DXS3249
TATTACTCACCCGTTCGCCACTCGCCACCAGGCCGAAGCCCGTGCTGCCGTTCGACTTGCATGTGTAAAGCATGCCGCCAGCGTTCAATCTGAGCCAGGATCAAACTCTTCAGTTCAATCTCTGTTTTCGCCATTTCTGGCAACCTCTTGCGAGGTGTCGCTCACTCAAAATACTGACCGTCACCTCATTGCTGAGATAACGTATTTCTTTTTTGTGAACATTTGATAATTTAAGTAATCACTGACCGAAGTCAGCGGCACCTTCATCAAACGCCCACACTTATCGACTGTTAATTGTTAAAGAACTTATTCCGTACTGCCTTGCTGCGTTCTGCGAATCGTTTTGTTCGTCAGCAGCAGAGGAACGAGAGTATGCAGTGTTTCGTGATTCTCGTCAACCTCTTTTTTGCTACACCGCAGAATCCTGCGGCTTCGTTGTCAGCTCAACTACTTGATTTCGTTGGCGTTTCGCGAAGGAGGCGAACTATAGCAAACCGCCGCCCTGATGCGCAAGCCCTTTCGAGGCGGCCTTACAACAGCCAGTCGATCGGCAGGAAAGACAGCAGGCCGACCCAGGCCCGCTTCCATACGCCGACACCGGGTTCACGCTCATGGCGCATCATCCTGTCCCCCGAGCGCTCCAGCCAGTACAGCTTTCCGTCCCCATCCAACCTCACCTCATAGGCGCGGCCCGGCATGCTCTCGCCTAGCCGCTGGTGGAGTTGCCCGGCCAGTACGGGACTGTCGATCACGAAGCCCATCTCGGTATTCAGGTCGATCGAACGTCGGTCCAGGTTGAAGGAACCGATAAAGATGCTGCGTTCGTCGACACCGAAGGTTTTCGCATGCAGGCTGCTGGCGGAGCTGCCGAAGCGCCCTCGCCCCCTCTCCGGCAAGTCCGCCCCCCAGCTGCGGCGCAGCTCGAACAGCGACACGCCGGCCTTGAGGAGCTCGTGCCGCCACTTCGCATAGCCGGCGTGCACCGCCGCGACGTCGGTCGCTTCGAGCGAATTGGTGAGCACGCGGATCTGCGCGCCGCCGCGTGCGGCGGCAGCCAGCGCATTCGCGCCCTGCTGTCCGGGAACGAAGTAAGGAGAGACGATGTCGAGCCGGCGCTCCGGCTTGCCCCACAGCTGGGAGAGCTGGACGGCCATGCGCTCGCCCGGAGCCGCCTTGCCGAGCACTTTCGCGGGATTGTCGCTGACCAGGCGGGTCAGGCTCCACTCCAGCGGCAGTCCTCCCTGCTTCAGCTGTTCGACGAAGGGCAGCGTCCTGACCGCCTCGAGGTAACGCTGCGCATCGGGCCGGCCGCGCAGATCGGCCGCACGCCGACCCAGGTCGACCGGGGAAACGTCGCCTGGCGCGACCAGCGCCGCAATCGGATACGCCGAAGCGCTGTTCCAGTAGCGGTCGAAGTCCTGCGACACCTCATCCACCACTGTCCCCACCGCCAGTACGTCGAGGTCGACGAACAGCATGTCGCCCGCCGCGCCGAAGTATTCGTCGCCGATGTTGCGCCCGCCGACGATCGTCGCCTGGCTGTCGACCGTGAAGGATTTGTTGTGCATGCGCCGGTTCAGCCGGCGGAAGTCGGTGAGATACCCCAGGCTGCGCCACCCGCGCATGGCGAACGGATTGAACAGGCGCACTTCGATGTTCGGTTCCCGGCCAAGGGCGGAGAGAACGGGGTCGAGGCCGGCGGTATTGTTGTCGTCGATGAGGAGCCGGACCCGCACGCCGCGTGTCGCGGCACTGCGCAGCTCGTCGAACAGGAGCACGCCGGTCAGGTCGTCGCGCCAGATGTAGTACTGGACGTCGAGACTACGCTCGGCGGCGCGCGCAAGGAGCACGCGGGCGGCAAAGGCGTCGCGACCGTCCGCCAGCGGATGGATGCCGGACAGGCCGGGATGCCGCTCGGCCAGCGGCGCCAGCGCACGGCCGAGCCGGGTGGAACCGGTGTCAGATAGCGCCACACTGGCCGGCCGCGGTTCCAGCGGCGGCAGCGGCGTGCAGGCGCAGGTGGCCGCCGCGACGAGGACGAGCGCCGCGGCTCCTTTCAGGAACAGCGGCGCCCGCATCGCTTACATGCCTTCGAAGTTCGGCTTGCGTTTTTCGAGGAAGGCCGACATGCCTTCCTTCTGTGCGGGCGTACCAAAACCGGCGTGGAAATAGCGGCGCTCATAGCGCACGCCTTCGGTCAGCGGCATCTGGTAAGCCTGGTTGACGCAATCCTTGATCTGCATGGCGACCGACACCGGCATCTCGGCGATGCTCGCCGCAACCTTGAGCGCTTCTTCCATCACGCTCTCGACCGGATAGACGCGCGATACCAGGCCGGTGCGCTCGGCTTCCGCCGCATCGATCATGCGCGTGGTCAGCAACATGTCCATCGCCTTCGATTTCGAGATGGCGCGCGGCAGCCGCTGGGTGCCGCCGGCGCCCGGGGTTACGCCCACCTTGATTTCCGGCTGGCCGAACTTGGCGCTCTCCGCGGCGATCAGGAAGTCGCACATCATGGCCAGTTCGCAGCCGCCGCCCAGGCAGTAGCCGGACACGACGCCGACCACCGGCTTGCGGATATTCAGGATGTGTTCCCAGTTGCGGCCGATATAGTTACCCGGATAGGTATCCACCGCATAGGTGTAATTTGCCATGGCGGCGATGTCCGCCCCTGCCGCAAACACTTTTTCGCTGCCGGTAAGAACGATCACGTTGACGGCCGGGTCGGCGTCGTACTGGTGCAGCGCATGGCCGAGCTCGTTCATCATGTTGTCGTTGAGCGCGTTCATCGCCTTCGGACGGTTCAGGCGGATCACGACTACCTTGCCGTGGTTTTCGATCAGCAGGTCAGCATATTCCATGGGACACCCTTATAAGTTACGAGACTGAGTTAGAGGACACTGCCGCGATTGTAGCGTCTCCCGGGCCGCGAACGACAGGTATCATTGCCGGATAAACAATCCGGAGACCTCGACATCGCCCCGCAACCCATAACAGGTTTGATCGCCAGACTCCGCAGCGACCCGATGCTGCGCAATACCGACTTCCGCCGTTTCTGGCTGAGCAGCATCCTCACCAATTTCGGCGCCCAGGTGACGATGCTCGCGCTGCCGCTGTGCGCAGTGCTCCTGCTGCACGCAACGCCGGCCGAGATGGGCATGCTCGCCGCCATCCAGTCCCTGCCCTTCCTGCTGTTCGGCCTGCCGACCGGCGTGCTGCTCGACCGCAAGCGGCGCCTGCCGGTCATGCTGCTCAGCGACACGATGGTCGCGCTCGCCCTGGCCAGCGTGCCGCTCGCCTGGTGGCTGGGCGTGCTGTCGGTGCCCTGGATCTATGCCGTCGCCTTTGCGATCGGCACGGGTTATGTCGTCGGGGGCGGCGCCGAACAGGTCTACCTGACCTTCCTCGTCGGGCGCGACAACCTGATCGCCGCCCACGCCAAGTTCGCCGCTACCGAATCGGCCTCGCGCCTGCTGGGACCGGGCATCGCCGGCGGCCTGGTGCAGTTGCTGGGCGCGCCGCTGGCGGTGCTGTGCAACGTCGCCGCGTTCGCCGTCTCGATCGCCAACCTGAAACGCATCAAGGCGCGCGAGCCGGAACCGAAGCCGCCGCAGACCCATCCGCTCCATGAAATCCGCGAAGGCCTGCTCTTCGTCTGGAACATGCCCCTGCTGCGCACCCTGGCCTGGATCGCCTCGGCCTGGCATTTATTGTTTTATGCGTTCACCGCCCTGCACGTGCTGTTCGCCTCGCGCGTGCTGGGCCTGTCGCCGGGCATGATGGGCGCGGCGCATATGGTGGGGGGCCTGGGCGTGCTGGCCAGTTCGCTGATGGTGAAACCGATGTCGGAGCGCTTCGGCACCGGCGCCACCATCGTCATCGGCCTGTGCGGCTCGGCGCTCGGCTTCGTGCTGCTGCCCCTGATTCCCGCCGGCGCCGACATCAGCACGACCGTCACCATGGCGGCCTACGCCGTCGTCGTCTTCTGGCTCGACTGCGGCGCCATGCTGTTCTTCATGCCCTATATCGCCCTGCGCCAGCGCATTACGCCCGACGCCATGCTGGGCCGGATGGTGGCGACCATGCGTTGCCTGACTGTGGCGATGGCGCCCGTAGGTGCGCTGGCGGCGGGGGCGCTGGCCGAGCAGACCAGCGTGCGCGCGGGCTTGGGCTGGGTGGGCGGCGGCGCCATCCTGCTGGCGCTCGCCACCGTATTCGGCACCAGGCTGCGCGGCGCCCAGGGTTGAGACTTATTTAGGCATTATTTAGGCAACAGCACCCACACCGACCCGCGCTGCTTCATGCGCCCCGCATATTCCGCAGCATTGCCGCCGAAGCCGAAGAAGAAATCCGCACGCACCTGGCCGCGGATCGCGCCGCCGGTGTCCTGCGCCATCATCAGGCGCTGCAGCGGTGCGCCGTCGGCCGGGTGCGAGGTCGCCAGGAACAGCGGCGCGCCCAGCGGCACGTGCTGCGGGTCGACCGCCACCGAGCGCTCGGGCGTGAGCGGCACGCCGAGCGCGCCTTTCGGGCCGACGCTCGGGTCGGGCAGGCGCTCTTCGCGGAAGAAGATGTAGCTCGGGTTCACGTTCAGCAGTTCCTGGCGGCGTGCCGGGTTGGCTGCGATCCAGGCCTTGATGCTCTGCGCCGAGACGCCGTCGGCCGGCAATTCTCCCTGCTCCACCAGCCAGCGCCCGATCACTTTATAGGGATGGCCGTTCTGGTCGGCGAAGGCGATACGCACGGTTTCGCCGGTTTCGTCGATGCGCACCCGGCCCGAGCCCTGCACCTCGAGGAAGAAGGCTTCGACCGGATCGTCGACCCAGACCAGCTCCTTGCCCGACAGCGGCGCACGCTCGATTTCGGCGCGAGTGCTGTAGGGCACCACCTTCTTGCCGACCAGGCGGCCGCGCAGGCGCATGTTCTTCAGGCTCGGGTAGGCCGAGGCCAGGTCGACCGTCAGCAGGTCGTCCGGCACACGGTAGAGCGGGGTCTGGAAGGCGCCGCCGCGCTTGCGCGAACCGTTCAGCATCGGTTCGTAGTAGCCGGTGATGAGACCGGTATCGAGGCCGTCGGGCATGCGCATCTGGTTCGGCACGAAGTAGGTCTCGAAATAGCTGCGGATCGCATTGCCGTCGCCGGCATCGACCGTGCTTGCCACCGTGCAGGGCGTCTTCCACTCGGGCTTCCTCACCAGCACGCGGCAGGACTGCGTGAACGCCGGCCAGGCCTGGCGCAGGTCGTCCTGCTGCCAGCCCGGCAGCGCGTCGAAGGAGACCGGCGTCATCGGCGGCACCGGCACCGGCGCCGGCGCGGGGATGCCGACCGGGCCGACCGGGGGCGGCATCACGATGTCCGGCTGCTTCGGCGGCGTCGGCTGCACCGGTGCGGGCTGAGGCTGCACGGGCGCGGGCGCCTGCGGCGGCGTCCCGCAGGCTGCCAACAGAAGGGCCACAAGGGCGAACGAGCTTGGTACACTGCGGCGTATCGATTGCATAAGGACCGTCTATGTGGATCTTGATGTTGGAAGCAGGCGTGGCGCTGTTCCTGCTGGTGTTTATCGTCTGGTGGACGATGTTCTCGGGCCGGCCGGAAACCCGCAAGCGACCCCTGCGCGAGGAGCGGGAACCTCAGCGCGAACAGCCGGCAGAGCCGCCGCGCGAACCCTGACTCAGAGCGCCTGCGCGCTCAATGCAGCATCTCAATGCAGCATGCTCGGCAGGGTCAGCACGAACTCCGGGATCTTGACCTCGAAAC
Organism: Massilia sp. SYSU DXS3249; assembly: GCF_053668055.1. NCBI lineage: Bacteria > Pseudomonadati > Pseudomonadota > Betaproteobacteria > Burkholderiales > Oxalobacteraceae > Massilia > Massilia sp. SYSU DXS3249. The sequence goes on from NZ_JBSIPX010000011.1 coordinate 5,758, forward strand.
GGTGCCCATCCTCGGCCACGCAGAAATATTCGCCGTGCATCGAGCCCTGCGGCGTGGCCAGCGGCGTGCCGCTCGTGTATTCGAACTGCTCGCCCGGTTTCAGCAGAGGCTGGTGGCCGACCACGCCCAGCCCCGCCACTTCCTGCACGCGGTTGCTGGCGTCGGTGATCACCCAGTGGCGCGAAATCAGCTGGGCCGGCACGTCCCCGGTATTGCGGATCGTGATCGTATAGGAAAACACATATTCGTCGCGGTCCGGCTTGGACTGCTCGGGCAGGTATTTGGTCCGGACGGACACGGTGAAATCATAGGCAGCCATCGGCTTCCCTCTTTATTATTGGTGGAGGCGCATCTGCGCAAAGGCCCATGATACCGCGTGCCGCCAATTGAGGCTGCGCGCCTCCACGCCAGCTCGGCGTAAAATAGCGGCTGTTCATAACCGCACCGTCATCCCATGACCACCTACCGCATCGCTCCCAGCATCCTGTCCGCCGATTTCGCCCGCCTGGGCGAGGAAGTCCGCAACGTCGTCGAGGCAGGCGCCGACATCATCCACTTCGACGTGATGGACAACCATTACGTGCCGAACCTGACCATCGGCCCGCTGGTCTGCCAGGCGATCCGCCCGCACGTGCAGGTGCCGATCGACGTGCACCTGATGGTGAAACCGGTCGACCGCATCATCCCCGACTTCGCGAAAGCCGGCGCCAACATCATCACCTTCCACCCGGAAGCGTCCGAGCACATCGACCGCACCCTGCAGCTGATCCGCGACCACGGCTGCAAGGCCGGCCTGGTGTTCAACCCGGGCACGCCGATGCACTACCTGGAACACGTGATGGACAAGATCGACATGATCCTGATTATGTCTGTGAATCCGGGCTTCGGCGGCCAGTCCTTCATCCCTGAAGCGCTCAAGAAGATCGCGATCGCGCGCCGCATGATCGACGAATCGGGCCGCGACATCCTGCTCGAGGTCGATGGCGGCATCAAGGCCGACAACATCGCCGCCGCCGCGGCCGCCGGCGCCGATACCTTCGTTGCCGGCTCCGCCATCTTCGGCAAGCCCGACTACAAGGCCGTGATCGACGCCATGCGCGCCGAACTGGCCACGGTCGGCAAGTAATGCGTACCGGCGCTGCAGCCATCCGGGCTGCCATCATCGATCTGGATGGCACGATGCTCGACACCGTGCCCGATTTCGAACTGGCCCTGAACGGCATGCGCGCCGAGTTCGACCTGGCGCCCATCGGCCAGGACACCATCCACCCGATGGTCGGCAAGGGCTCCGAAAAGCTGATCCGCGACGTGCTGGCGCTGGACTACGACGCGGCGCGCATCGACGCCGTGTTCGAGCAGGCCATGGCCGCCTACCAGCGCCATTACCTCGCCATCAACGGCGAGCGCAGCCGGCTGTTCGACGGCGTGCTCGAAGGCTTGCAGGCCCTGCAAGGCCTGGGCCTGCGTCTCGCCTGCGTGACCAACAAGCCGATCGCCTTCACCACGCCCCTGCTGGCGCAAAAGGGCCTGGCGCCCTTCTTCGAGCTCGTCTACGGCGGCGACTCGCTGCCGAAAAAGAAGCCCGATCCGCTGCCGCTGTTGCAGGTCTGCAAAGACTTCGACCTGGCGCCGAGCCAGGTGGTGGCCATCGGCGACTCGTCGAACGACGCCGAAGCGGCGCGCGGCGCCGGTTGCTTTGTGCTCACCGTGCCATATGGTTATAACCACGGAAGGCCTGTTCAAACCATCGATTCCGATGGTATAGTGAATTCGCTACTAGACGCCGCCGAGCGCGTTCGTGCGCACAACAGCACCCAAAACTAACTCATCTATACATGTTCTTCACGAAAAAACACACTGTCAACCAGACCGGCGCCCTTGAGGCCTGGCTGTGGCGACGCTGGCAATCCTGGGCTAACTGAACCCGATTGATTGCTGCCGGCTGCGCGCACCCGGCAGGTTTTTTTGAACAACGCCGCCCCTCCTCCCTCGACACTGGCGGCCCGGAGAAGAACATGACCGAACTCGAATTCAAATCGCTGGCCAACCAGGGCTATAACCGTATTCCGCTGATCGCCGAAGCCTTCGCCGACCTCGAAACGCCGTTGACCCTGTACTTGAAACTGGCGCAGTCGCAGAACACGGGCAAGAACACCTTCCTGCTCGAATCGGTCGTCGGCGGCGAGCGCTTCGGCCGCTACTCCTTCATCGGCCTGCCGGCAAAAACCCTGCTGCGCAGCAGCGGCGAGCTCACCGAAATCGTCACCAACGGCGCCGTCGTCGAAACCCACGAAGGCAACCCGCTCGACTTCATCGAACGCTTCCAGTCGCGCTTCAAGGTCGCGCTGCGTCCGGGCATGCCGCGCTTTTGCGGCGGCCTGGCCGGCTACTTCGGCTACGACACGGTGCGCCACATCGAGCGTAAACTCGCCGGCCAGGCGCCGAAGGACGAACTCGGCCTGCCCGACATCCAGCTGATGGTCACCGAAGAGCTGGCCGTGATCGACAACCTGTCGGGCAAGCTGTACCTGATCGTGTATGCCGATACCGCGCAGCCGGAGGCCTACTCGAAAGCCCGCCAGCGCCTGAAAGACCTGCGCGTCATGCTGCGCCGTAGCGTCGATGCGCCGGTGACCACCGCCTCGGTGCGGACCGAAGCCGTGCGCGATTTCTCCAAGGAAGACTACCTGGCGGCGGTGGCCAAGGCCCACGAATACGTGATGGCCGGCGACCTGATGCAGGTGCAGATCGGCCAGCGCATCCGCAAGCCGTATGTGGATTCGCCGCTGTCGCTGTACCGCTCGCTGCGTTCGCTGAATCCGTCGCCGTACATGTATTACTACAATTTCGGCGACATGCAGATCGTCGGCGCCTCGCCCGAGATCCTGGTGCGCAACGAGACTTCCGCCATCGGCGAACGCAAGGTCACACTGCGCCCGATCGCCGGCACCCGCCCGCGCGGCGCGACGCCGGAACGCGACACCGAGCTGGCGGCCGAGCTGCTGGCCGACCCGAAGGAAATCGCCGAGCACGTGATGCTGATCGACCTGGCGCGCAACGACATCGGCCGCATCGCGGACACCGGCAGCGTGAAGGTCACCGACCGCATGGTCATCGAAAAATACTCGCACGTGCAGCACATCGTCTCGAACGTCGAAGGCGCGCTGAAGGAAGGCATGTCGAACCTGGACGTGCTGCGTGCCACCTTCCCGGCCGGCACCCTGACCGGTGCGCCGAAGGTGCGGGCGATGGAAGTCATCGACGAACTCGAGCCGGTGAAGCGCGGCATCTACGGCGGCGCCTGCGGCTACCTCTCCTTTGGCGGCGAAATGGACGTGGCGATCGCGATCCGCACCGGCGTGATCAAGGACGGCAACCTGTATGTGCAGGCCGCGGCCGGCATCGTGGCCGACTCGATTCCGGAAATGGAATGGCAGGAAACCGAAAACAAGGCGCGCGCCGTGCTGCGCGCGGCCGAACAGGTGCAAGACGGACTGGATGGGGAGTTCTAGCATGCTACTCATGATCGACAACTACGATTCCTTCACCTACAACATCGTCCAGTATTTCGGCGAGCTGGGTGAAGAGGTGCGCACCGTGCGCAACGACGAAATCACGCTCGAGGCCATCGCCGAGATGAAGCCGGACCGCATCTGCATTTCGCCCGGCCCCAAGGCTCCGGTGGATGCCGGCGTGTCGGTCGACGTGATCAAGGAATTCAAGGGCAAGATTCCGATCCTCGGCGTTTGCCTCGGCCACCAGGCCATCGGCGAAGCTTTTGGCGGCAAGATCGTGCGCGCCAAGGAAGTCATGCACGGCAAGACCTCGCTCATCGCGCATACGGGCGTCGGCGTCTTCAAGGGGCTGCCGAGCCCCTTCACCGTGATCCGCTACCACTCGCTGGCGATCGAGCGCGCTTCGCTGCCGAGCTGCCTGGAGGTGACCGCCTGGACCGACGACGGCGAAATCATGGGCGTGCGCCACAAGGAATATGACATCGAGGGCGTGCAGTTCCACCCCGAGTCGATCCTGTCCGAACATGGCCACGCGCTGCTGAAGAATTTCCTTCAGCGCTGAACCGCTCATCGTTCGCGCCGCAGCTGATTGCGGCGCGGCGCACCATCACTGCTAACTGGAACGTCCATGCCGATCACCCCACAAGAGGCGCTGCTGCGCTGTATCGAACACCGCGAGATCTTCCACGACGAGATGCTGCACCTGTTCCGCCAGATCATGGCGGGCGAGATGTCGCCGACCATGGTCGCGGCCCTGACCATGGGCCTGCGCGTGAAGAAGGAAACCATCGGCGAGATCACCGCCGCCGCCCAGGTCATGCGCGAATTCTCGACCAAGGTGCCGATGGCCGACACCACCCACCTGGTCGACATCGTCGGCACCGGCGGCGACGGCGCTCACACCTTCAACATTTCCAGCGCCTCGATGTTCGTGGCCGCCGCCGCCGGCGCGCGCGTGGCCAAGCACGGCGGACGCAGCGTCTCCTCGTCCTCGGGCAGCGCCGACCTGATCGAAGCGCTCGGCGCCCACATCGACCTGAAACCCGAACAGATCGCGCAATCGATCGCGCGGACCGGCATCGGCTTCATGTTCGCCCCGAACCACCATGCGGCCATGAAGCACGTGGCGCCGGTGCGCCGCGAGCTGGGCGTGCGCAGCATCTTCAATATCCTCGGGCCGCTGACCAACCCGGCCGGCGCGCCGAACATCCTGATGGGCGTGTTCCACCCCGACCTGGTCGGCATCCAGGTACGCGTGCTGCAGCGCCTCGGCGCCCAGCATGCGATGGTCGTCTGGGGCCGCGACAACATGGATGAAGTCTCGCTCGGCGCCGGCACCCTGGTCGGCGAACTGGTGAACGGCGAGATCCGCGAATACGAGATCCACCCCGAAGATTTCGGCATGTCGATGATCGCCAGCCGCAACCTGAAGGTGGCCGATACCGCCGAATCGAAGCTGCGCGTGCTGGAAGCGCTGCGCGGCGAGCCGGGACCTGCCACCGACATCGTAGCCCTGAACGCCGGCACCGCCCTGTATGCGGCGGGCGTCGCGGCCTCGATCGAGGAAGGCCTGGCAAAAGCCCGCGCCACCATCGCCTCCGGCGCGGCCATGGCCAAGCTCGAGCAGTTCGTGAACGTCACGCGCCAGCTGGGCGCCCAGGCTTGAGCCCCCGTCGGCGCCACGCAGGCGCTCTCGCAGCAACACGAAAGGTTTGATACGAATGTCCGATATCCTCAACAAGATCCTGGCCGTGAAGGCCGACGAAGTCGCCGCTGCCAAAAAATACCGCGACCTGGCCAGCCTGCGCCGCGAGGTCGAAGGCGACAGCGCCCTGCGCGCCGACATCCGCGGCTTCGAAGCGAACCTGCGCAAGACCATCGCCGCGGGCCGCGCCGGCGTGATCGCCGAAGTGAAAAAGGCCTCGCCCTCGAAAGGCGTGCTGCGGGCCGACTTTCGCCCGGCCGACATCGCCCAAAGCTATGCCGAAGGCGGCGCCGCCTGCCTGTCGGTGCTGACCGACGTGAACTTCTTCCAGGGGTCGACCGACTACCTGCGCCAGGCGCGCGCCGCCTGCGAGCTGCCGGTGATCCGCAAGGATTTTATTGTCGACATGTACCAGGTGTACGAAGCACGCGCGATGGGCGCCGACGCGATCCTGCTGATCGTGGCGGCCCTCGACCATGGCCTGATGGCGGAACTCGAAGCCTGTGCCCAGGAACTCGGCATGGACGTGCTGGTCGAAGTACATGACGGTGATGAGTTGACCGCCGCGTTGCGCTTGAAGACGCGCCTGCTCGGCATCAACAACCGCAACCTGCGCACCTTCGAGGTATCGCTCGACACCACGCTTGGCCTGCTGCCGCGTATCCCGGCCGAACGCCTGGTCGTGACCGAGTCGGGAATCATGGTGCCGCAGGACGTAGCGCGCATGCGCGAAGCGAACGTGCATGCCTTCCTGGTGGGCGAAGCCTTCATGCGTGCGGCCAGCCCTGGTGACGAACTGCGACGATTATTCAACTAAGATGAACACTTCCATCCGCACCCGGGCCGCTTTCCTCTTTCTACTAGCAGCCCTGGGCGGATGCAGCACGGTCCAGCCCGTCGCTTCCACGGCCAAGCGCATCGTCGCGGCCATCCTTCCCGCTCCCCGCACCGAAGCTCCGGTGCCCCCTCCGTCGCGCACGCTCGACGCCTACAAGGCCGAGGTGGCCCAGCACGTCATGCGGCGCAACAGCGAGCAGACCTTCAGCGGGCGGCTGCCGCCCATGCTGCCGGCGATCGTCGTGCTGAACATCACGGTGGACGAGGATGGGGAGCTCAGCGACGTCGAGGTGCAGCGCTCGCGCGACGACGACGCCTCCGCGGTGGCAGTGGCCTCGATGCGGCGCAGCGGACCGCTGCCCAAGCCGGCCGCCCTGCTGGCGGGGAATATGCGCAAGCTGACGTTTTCGGAGACGTTTTTGTTCGATCACCGGTACCGGTTTCAGTTGCGCAGTTTAGCCGGCCCCCAGTAGGGTGGGCACCGTCATTGAAGCCCCCGGCTTCAATGACCCCACGCGGTCGTACCGCAAGATACCGCACAGGTCATCGCGGCGACATGCCTGCATTGCGGCGTTTACCGTGCGTCTCGACTTGCACCTGCCCTACCGCGTGGTCATGAATGCCCACCCTACGAAAATCGCGTCAGACGAAGTTCAACCAGCTCGGGCAAGCTCGCGCCGCCGCACACGTGCGTTGAACGCGTGGACGGCGCATGTGCAGCGTTAATGCAGGCCGCCGGGTCGAGCCGTCCACCCTACCAAATCAGCGTCCCAGCACGTTCAGCACCGCCATGCTCATCGCCTGCGCCGCGGTCTTGATCGACGGTTCCGGCACCGGCGCGTAGAACGGCGAGTGATTGAAGGCGATCGGCTTGCCGCCCTCCCGCTCGGCATCAAGCACGACCTTCGGATCGTACACGCCGGTAAAGAAGAACATCGAAGGCACGCCTTCGTTGACGAACTGGGAAAAATCTTCGCTGGCCGTCATGGCCGGCATGCGCTGGGCGTTGGCATCGCCGAAGGCGTCCTTGAACACGGCTTCGGTCTTCGCCACCAGCGCATCGCTGTTGACAATGGCCGCGCCGCCGCTGATCAGCTGCACGTCCGGCGCCGGTGCGCCGGCCATGGCGGCCGAGGCGTTCGCCACGCGGCGCACGCCGTCGAGCAGCTTGGCGCGCACGGCCGGGCTGTACGAGCGGATGGTGCCGCGCACCTGCACGCTGTCGGGAATGATGTTGCCGACCGTGCCGCCCTGGATCGCGCCGATGGTCACCACGCCGAATTCCTTCGGGTCCTTTTCGCGGCTGACCACGGTCTGCACGTCGACCACGAAACGCGCGGCGATCGTGATCGGGTCGAGCGATTTATCGGGCGCCGAGCCGTGCCCGCCGCGCCCCTTGAAGACGATCTCGATCGCATCCGAATTCGACGACACCGCGCCCGTGTTGTAACCCACCGTGCCATGCGCCAGCGGCCAGGAATGCAGGGCAAACGCGTAGTCGGGTTTCGGGAAGCGCGTGAACAGGCCATCGGCCAGCATCGCCTTGGCGCCCGAGACGGTTTCCTCGGCCGGCTGGCCGACGAAGACGAGGGTCCCCTTCCACTGCGATTTCATCTCCGCCAGCGTCCTCGCCGCACCCAGCCAGCTCGCCATGTGGATGTCGTGGCCGCAGCTGTGGGTGACGAAACTCTCGCGCCCGTCGCTGACGGCTTTCGCGCGGCTCGCGTAGGGCAGGCCGGTCTTCTCTTCCATCGGCAGGCCGTCGAGTTCGGTGCGGACCAGCACCGTCGGCCCGGCGCCGTTTTTCAGCACGGCGACGATGCCGGTCTTGCCGACCTTTTCGGTGACGGTGAAGCCGAGCTTGCGCATTTCGGCGGCCAGCTTGCCGGCGGTGCGCACTTCCTGGAAGGCGATCTCCGGATGGGCGTGCAAGTCCTTGTAGACGCCGTCGAGCCAGGGGTACATGCCGTCGACGCGCTTGGTCACGTCCTGCTTGAGCGGTGCGGGAAGCTGGGCCAGGGCCGGGAGCGCGGCAAGGGCAAGGACAGCGGCGGCAAGCTTTTTCACATCAACCTCTTCGAATGGGAAATAAAAAAAACCCGGCACTGGCCGGGCTGATGAACAAGGATCAGGCCGCGCTCGGGCGGACGATCGCAGCGGACTTCTTGCCCGGCGCGGCGAGCGACAGGGTAATCCCCGGCACCCGGTCGCCCTGCAGGGTCAGGTCGAAGGCGATCAGCTCGTCGCGGCGGAAGGCGTGCACCACCACCTTGTCGCCCACGCGGTAGCGCGACAGCAGCGCGTCGAGGTTGCACGGGTTGCCGTTCACGCGCAGGCCGTCGACGGCGATCACGATGTCCAGCGCCGACAGGCCGGCCTGGTGCGCGGCGCCGCCCTCGTGCACCTGGGTCAGCTTGGCGCCGAGCGGGTCGCGGCCGATGCCGGCGTCGAACGAGGGCTTGCCGCTCTTGCGCTCGTCCAGCAGCTTGACGCCGAAGGGGGCGAACAGCTTGGCCAGCGGCAGGTCTTCGGTGCCGCGCACGAATTTATCGAACAGGTTGCGCAGTTTCAGGCCGCTGACTTCGTCGAACAGGGCTTCGACCTCCTGCTCGGTCACGCCGCGCCCGGCACCGGCATAGAAATCGCGGCCGTAGCGTTCCCACAGCGCGCGCATCACGTCGTCGAGCGTTTTGGCGCCGCCGGTCTTGGCGCGGATCGTCAGGTCGAAGGCCAGCGCGATCAGCGAGCCCTTGCTGTAGTAGCTGATGATCGCGTTCGGCGAATTCTCGTCCTGGCGGTAGTACTTGCCCCAGGCATCGAAACTGGAGTCGGCCACGCTCTGCTTCAGGCGCCCGCTGCCGCGCAGCACGCTGCCGATGGTTTTCCCGAGCAGCTTGAAATAGGTCGGCTCCCTGATGATCCCGGCGCGCACCAGCATCAGGTCGTCGTAATAGCTGGTAAAACCTTCGAACAGCCACAGCAGCGGCGTGTAGTTTTCGACCTGCAGGTTGTAGGGGGCGAACACGGCCGGCTTGATGCGCTTGACGTTCCAGGTGTGGAAGTACTCGTGGCTGCACAGGCCCAGGAATTTCAGGTAGCCCTCGTTTGGCTCGCCCGATTTCGGCATCGCGGTGCTCGGCAGGTCGGCACGCGCGCAGATCAGCGCGGTCGAGGCGCGGTGCTCGAGGCCGCCGTAGCCGTCGCCGACCGCCATCGTCATGAACACATAGCGGTCCACCGGCGCGCGGCCGGTCGCGGGATCGAAGAACGCGATTTGCGCTTCGCAGATCGCCTTCAGGTCGGCCTGCAGGCGCGCCATGTCCAGGTTCGGCACCATGCCGGTGATGACGATGTCGTGCGGGATGCCGTTGGCCTTGAAGGTGGCCAGCGCGAAGTCGCCCATCTCCACCGGATGGTCGACCAGCTCGTCGTAGTCGGCCGCGACATAGGTGCCGAAACCGTAGCGCTTGGCGCGCAATTCCTTCATGGAGGTGGCCACGCGCCAGGTTTTCGCCACCGGGTCGGCCGGGCGCTGGATGTCGACTTCATGCGCGCCCTCTTCGTGGCCGACGACGCGCAGGAACACGCTGGTGCCGTTGAAGAAGCCGTGGGTCTGGTCCAGGTGCGCGGCGCGCACCGACAGGTCCCAGGCATAGACTTCGTAGTGTAGGGTCAGCGGGCCGGCCGCCGGCGCCGCGCGCCAGGTGTCCTTGTCCACCTTGGCCAGCGCCACGGGGGCGCCGTTCGATTCGGCGCGGATGCGCACGATGTTGCGCGCGAACTCGCGGATCATGTAGCTGCCCGGGATCCAGGCCGGCAGCGCGAACACCTGGCCGTCCGGATGCGGCGCCGGGACGGTGACGGTGACGTTGAACAGGTGCCCGGCGAGGTCTTTCGGGACGATGGTGTAGTGGATCGCTGGCTGCTTGGTCGAGGCTGTTTTTTTCATGATGGCGAAAAGGAATCGGCTTGGTTCCCGTAGTGTAACGGATTCAGTTCGCGCGGCAACATGCCGCCCGGCCGCTTACAGGTCGGCGGGCGTGTCGATGTCGCGGAAAATACCCGGATCGCCCACCTCGACCTCGGCGACCGCCGCGGACCGCAGCAGCCCCCGCGCCCCCGCGTCGCCCTGCAGCGCCAGCAGCGCCGGCAGGTGCGCGGCGCCGAAGGCGACCGGATTGCCGCGCCGTCCCTGCGTAATGGGCGCCGCGATCTCCGCCCCGCCCTCGAGTGCAGCGAGCAGCGCCTTCATCGTGGCGGGCGCAACATGAGGCATGTCGCCCAGCGCCACCAGCCAGGCATCGGCCTCGGGTAGCGAATGGCGGATGGCGTGCACCAGCGAGGCGGCCATGCCGGTATCGGCCTGCTCGCAGACCGTGACTTCGCAGCCGAGCGCGCGCAATGCGGCGGCCACGCCGCCATCGGCGGCAGGCACGACGGCAATCACGCGGGGAAGTACGGCCAGCAGATGGCGCGCGCTGGCGACCACGACCGGATCGCCAGCGGGAAGGAGTTGGAGCAGCTTGTTGCGCCGGCCTTCGGGATCGAAGCGGCGCCCGCGCCCGGCTGCAAGCAGGATGCCGACGCTGTTCATCGGAACGCCTGCCTCAGGCGAGGCTGGTGGCGGCATCCTTGATCGCCGCGCGGATGCGCTGGTAGGTGCCGCAGCGGCAGATGTTGCCGCTCATGGCGCTGTCGATGTCGGCATCGTTCGGGCTGCGGTTGCTGCGCAGCAGCGCCGTGGCGCTCATCACCTGCCCGCTCTGGCAGTAGCCGCACTGGGGCACGTCGTGGCGGATCCAGGCGTCCTGCACGGCTTTGCCGACGGGGTCCTGGCCGATGGCCTCGATCGTCGTGATCTTCTTGCCGGCGGCGCCGGCGACTGGCGTGACGCAGGCGCGCACCGGGGCGCCGTCGAGGTGGACGGTGCAGGCGCCGCACAGGGCCGCGCCGCAGCCGAACTTGGTGCCGGTCATGTTCAAGTTGTCGCGCAAGGCCCACAGGATGGGCGTCGCGGGATCGACCTCGATCCCGACTTCCCGGCCGTTGACGTTGAGCTGGACCATGGACTGCTTACTTAATGGACTGCAGCTTCGTCTCGAGCGTCTGCAGGTCGACCGCGCCCGGGATACGGGTGCCGTCGGTGAAGAAGATCGCCGGCGTGCCTGTGATGTTCAGCGTCTGGCCGAGTTCGAGGACCTTGGCGTTCGGCGACTCGCAGCTGGCCGGGGTGGCGGCCGGCACCTTGCCGTTGATCATCCAGTCGTCCCAGGCCTTGATGCGGTTCGGCGCGCACCAGATGTTCTTCGACTTCGTGAACGAATCCTCGGACAGGATGTTGTACATGAAGGTGTAGATCGTGACGTCGTTCAAGTCCTTGAGCGTGGTCTGGCGCAGGCGCTTGCAGTAGCCGCAGTTCGGGTCTTCGAAGACGGCGATCACGCGCTTGCCGTTGCCCTTGACCTGCTTGAGCGCCAGGTTCAGGGGCAGGTCGGCGAACTTGATCTTGTTCAGGTCGTCGATGCGCGCGCGCGTCAGATTCTTCGAGGTCTTGGCCTCGTACACCTGGCCGATGAACAAGTACTCGGCCTTCTTGTCCGTGTACAGGATGTCGCTGCCGACGCGCAGCTCGTACAGGCCGCTGTACGGCGTTTCGGTGACCGAGTCGATCTTGGCGCCGCCCAGGCGGGGCTCGATGTTCTTGCGGATATTCGCTTCGACGGTGTTTTGCGCATCGACGCACCCCGCCATCATCCCCAGCGCCAGCAGCGCGGCGATTTTGGTTTTCATCACAATCTGATCCTTATGGAATTACCTGCAGAATGTCCCGCGTGCTCACTTGCCGATGGCATGCGCCATCAGCTGCCGCTTTACGAAGGGCAATTTATCGAGCAAGTTTAACCCCAAATTCCGCACGATGCGCACGGGTTCGAGGTTGGTGCTGAACAGGCGTTCGAGCCCGTCGGTGGCGAGTTGCATTAAAAGGACATCTTCCTTCCGTGCCCGCGCATAGCGCGCCAGCACCCGCTCGTCGCCGACCGCGCGGTGCTCTTCGCGCTGGGCGACCACGCGCAGCAGGTCGACGATGTCGCCGAAACCGAGGTTCATGCCATGCCCGGCCAGCGGGTGCACGGCGTGGGCGGCGTCGCCGATCAGGGCCACGTGCGGCGCCGTCAGCGCGTGCGGACGCACCAGCGCCAGCGGCACGGCCTTTACCGACTCCGGCTGCAGGGGTTTCAACGCGCCGAGCGGCTCGTCGGCGTATTCGCACAGGCGGATCGCCAGCTCGCCCATCGACTCGTCCATCAGCTGGGCGGCCAGGGTTTCCGGCGCCGACCAGACCAGCGAGACGCGGTTGCCCGGCAGCGGCAGCAGCGCGATGATGCCGTCGGCGCAGGTGAACCACTGGTGGGCCACGCCGTGGTGCGGCTTTTCGCAGGCGAAATTGGTGACGATGGCGCGCTGGTGGTAAGTACGGTAATCGATGCCGATGTCGCACTGGCCGCGCACCCAGGAGTCGCGCCCGTCGGCGCCGACGACCAGTCTGGCGTCGATCCGGCGCCCGTCTTCGAGTTCGACGGCGGCGCCGTCCGGGCCGCAGCTCAGGCGCACCGCGCAGCCGTGCACGACCTGCACGTTGTGCGCGAATTTCAGGGCGGCGTCCAGCGCACCGTTCAGGTTGCTGTCCTCGACGATCCAGGCCAGCGCCCCGGTATGGGCGCCAAAGGCGTCGAAGCCGAGGTTGCCGCCATTCTTGCCGTCGCCGTTGACCGCCATCGCATCGACCGGGGCCACCCGGGCCAGGTCGAGCGCGCCCCACACCTTGAGCGAGGCGAGCAGGTCGTGCGCGGTATGGTTCAGCGCGTACACGCGCACGTCCCACGGGCGCTCGCCGGAACCGGAAGCGCTTGCTTCCCCTTGCTGCGGGCTGGCGGCCGGCATCAAGACCGTCACGCTGTGCCCGGCCTGCGCGAAACCGAGCGCAGCCGTTTTGGCGATGGCGCCATTGCCGACGATGCAGACCTCGCTGTGCAGGCCTGCGCCGCTGCCGGCGGCGCTACGATGGGAAGCAGTGGAAGAAGTGGGTGTCGTCATGTCAAGCATTATAGCGGGATGCGCAGAGGGCGCTCGGCCAGGCGGAGGGGCGGTGCCCAGCGGTTTCTGAAGAAAGTTGCAGCGAGGGACTTGCAGAGCCGACAGGGGCTGGCTATAATCATGCCTCTCTTGGCCTGGTAGCTCAGTTGGTAGAGCAGAGGATTGAAAATCCTTGTGTCGGTGGTTCGATTCCGCCCCGGGCCACCAAGAATTCAAGAAAACGCCACCTTCGGGTGGCGTTTTTGTTTTCACGGTCTTCATTGACGCTGCAGGTGAGCCCGGCCATACTCGCGGCTTCTCTATTGCTGAGCTGCAAGCTGCACGCCGGCATTCGCCCTGACGCGCCACCCTGGAGTCCGCATGTCGCCTACCCCCATGATCACCAACGACGCCGTCATCCTCGGCATGCTCGCCACCATCCTCGGCGGCGTCCTGTGGACGGCCTCGCGCGAGGACGGGTTCTGGAAAAAGTTCTACAACTACGTTCCCGCCCTGCTGCTGTGCTACCTGCTGCCTTCGCTGCTCAATACCCTCGGTGTCATCGACGGCTCGGCCTCGAAGCTGTATCCGGTGGCGCGCGACTACTTGCTGCCGAGCTCCCTGGTGCTGCTGTGCGTGGCGATCGACTTCAAGGCCATCGTCCGGCTCGGGCCGAAAGCGGTGATCATGTTCCTGACCGGCACCGCCGGCGTCATGCTCGGCGCCCTGGTCGCGTTCGAGGCGATGCGCGTCATCCATCCCGAGACCGTGGCCGGCGATACCTGGCGCGGCATGACGACGGTGGCGGGCGCCTGGATCGGCGGCGGCGCCAACCAGGCCGCCATGCGCGAGGTGTTCGCGGTCGACGCGACCATGTTCGGCCAGTTCGTCGCCGTCGATGTGTTGATCGGCAACCTCTGGATGGCGGTGCTGCTCTTCCTCGCCAGCCGCGCCCAGGTGTTCGACCGCTGGACCGGCGCCGACCTGACGGCCCTCAACCGGCTGCGCGACAGCATCGAGCAATACCAGGCACAGCACGCACGCATCCCGACACTGACCGACTTCATGGTGATCCTCGCCATCGGCCTGGGCGCGACCGGGCTGGCGCATTTCCTGGCGCAGTTGCTGGTGGCCTGGGTCAATTCCCTGCCTGCCGAGTGGCGCCTGCAGGACTACAGCCTGAACTCCGGCTTTTTCTGGATCGTCGTGATCGCCACGACCATCGGCCTGCTGCTCAGCTTCACGAAGGCGCGCACCTATGAAGGCGCGGGCGCGTCGCGCATCGGGACGGCCATGCTGTACGTGCTGGTCGCCACGATCGGCATGCAGATGGACCTGAGCGCCCTGCTCGACCGTCCGTGGCTGTTCCTGCTGGGCCTGATCTGGATCGCCTTCCACGGCGGCCTGATGATCCTGATGGCCAAGCTGATCCGCGCGCCGCTGTTCATGATGGCGGTCGGCTCGCAGGCGAACATCGGCGCCGCGGCGTCGGCCCCGGTCGTCGCCAGCGCCTTCCATCCGGCACTGGCCCCGGTCGGGGTGCTGCTCGCCGTGCTGGGCTATGCGCTGGGCACCTACGGCGCCTACATCACCGGCATCACCCTGCGCGCGATCGCCGGCGGCTAGCCGAAGGCTACCGGGCATGGCCCTTCCGTGCAGTCGCCCGGCGCCCGCCTTGCTATGATGTGGCGGATGAGCGGACAGGAACGAGGCACGACGACAGCAACGCACGGACGATGGCCCGTCTATGCCCTGCTCGGCGCAGGCGCCGCGCTGGCGCTGCACCGGGCGTATGCCCGGCATCGGCGCCGCAGCCGCCTGCAGGCCGGCGAGATCCGCGAACTGCACAGCATGTGGCGGGAAGTCGAAGGCCTGCCTATGCATGCCCGCGTCGCGGCCGGCGCCGCCCGGCCAGGGACGCTGCCGGTGGTGCTGGTCCACGGCCTGGGCGTCTCCGGCGCCTACTTCGTTCCGGCGGCGGAACGCCTGGCCACGGAGTTCGCTGTCTACGTCCCCGACCTTCCGGGACATGGCCCGAGCGCCACGCCTGACACCCCGCCCGATATCGCCGGCCTCGCCCGGGCATTGATTGCGTGGATGGATTGCGCGGGCATCGCCAGGGCGGCGCTGGTCGGCCACTCGATGGGTTGCCAGGTCGTCGTCGAGGCGGCACTGCGGCATCCCGAGCGCATAGACCGGCTGGTGCTGATCGCCCCGGTCGTCGATCCGGCGGCGCGAAGTGCTCTACAACAACTCGGGCACCTCATCAGGAGCAGCGTCTTCGAACATCCTTCCCTGATCCCACAGGTGATCGAAGACTACCTGTGCATCGGCAACCGGATCGTTCCAGAACTGCGCAGCATGCTGGCCTATCCGATCGAAGCGAAGCTGCTGCAGGTCCGGGTGCCGGCCATGTTGATGCGCGGAGAACACGACGCCGTCGCCCCGCAAGCCTGGGTCGACGAAGCCGCCAGGCTGCTGGGCGCGGCTCCGGCGCACGTGATCCCGCGCTGGAGCCACGCCGTGCATTACGGCGCCGCGGCCGAGGTGGCCGAGGCGATGCGTCCTTTCCTCGCAGGCGGGGAGCCCGGCCCGCTTACTTACCCATCACCTTCATCTGCTTGACCTCGAAGGTCGAGTCCCCGATGAGGTTCTTGTCGAACTCGCCCACCAGTTCCACCATGGTGTTCTGATCGATTTTCATGCCTTGCATGAACGCCTCGTCCTCGATCTCCACGGTGATCTTGCCGCTGGCATCGGCGAATTCATAGTCTTCCCCGCCCTTGTGATTGACGATCTTGCCCTGCAACCTGGCCATCTGGTCATCCTTGCCCTTGTCCAGCAGCTCTTTCGCCTTCATGAGGGGAATATTCGCCGGGGCTTTATAGGCTTTCGCCGTCGCCTTGCTCGACGGTCCCGTGTAGCCGCTCGGCTGGGCAAGGGCAAGCGCCGATGCGGCGAGCGCGGCGCCCATCAGCGATACGTGAAGAATGCGTTTCATGGCCGTTCCTTTCTCTTGCTGGTGGATAAATCTGCAATCAGCGCCGGGTTGCATACCCGGTTCGTCATACTTTTTCGAGCGCCGACGCCTTGTGCGCCGCCTCCGCCCCGGTCTTGTCGCTGACGACCAGGTATTCCGGATGCTCTTTGGAGGCGGCCACGTGGTGGCCTTTGATGTCGGTGGGCGCCGTCAGTTTCTTCTTGATCGTCCCCGTAACCGTTCCCTGCGACGAATGCCATTGCACCTTGTCGCCAACCTTCAATGTGTCCGTCATGATGGGTTCCCTGAAGTTGAAAAAAGCTTCGCCCGGCACTGCGGCCCAGCTTGCATTCCCGCGGATGGCGCCCTAGGCTGGATGGAGCGGCCATTCGCGGCATGCGCATCCGCGATTGCCGGTGGGCGGCCGCCATCCGGGAGGAGCGATCATGGACGCACAGGAAAACAAGCGGCTGGTCATGGAAGGCTACCAGATGTTCCGGAACGGTGACATTTCGCAGCTGCTCACGCGCTATCACGACGACGCGCTCTGGATCGAGCCCGATGCGGAGCATGTACCTTTTGCCGGCAAACACAACGGCAAGGCCGCCATCGGCCGGTTTTTCCAGCAACTCAACGAGCACGCGGAGGCGCTGCGCTTCGAGCCGGAGGAATTCATCGCGGAAGGCGACAAGGTGGTCGTCACCGGCGAAGCGACCTGGCTGGCCAGGAGCACGGGGCGCAGCTACGACAGCCCCTGGGTCCACGTGTTCACGCTGCGCGACGGCAAGGTGGCACGCTTCGAGAGTTATCACGACACCGCCGCGGGCGAGCGGGCGTTCAGGCCGGACCAGGCCGGACAGGGAACGAGCACCGGAGCGCCGCTGCATCATTGAGGCCGGCCGGCAACAAAAACGCCACCTTGCGGTGGCGTTTGTTTTACGACTTCGGGTGCTTGCGGCTTACCACATCAAGTCGTCGGGAATCTTGAAGGCCGCGTACGGATCGTCTTCCTCGACCGCGGTCTCGACCTTTTTCACGCGTACCACGAGCGAAGCGTCGCGCTCGGCGATCTTGTCGGCGATGACGCGCGGCACCAGCTCGGTGCTGTCGCCCAGGCGCACGATGACCAGGCGCCCGGCCATCAGGTGCTCCTGCACCGCGTTCGACACGTAGATGCGCTCGATCTTCGAGCCGTGGGTGAAGTTGTAGGCGACGTCGCCATTGCCCTTCGCCTGCCGGTTCTTCTGCACCATCTGCACGATCTGCGCCATGATGGCCTTCTGCTGCGCGGCTGCGTCGCGCTGGGCGTTCAGTTCGCGCGCGCGCTCGGCGTTCTTGCGCTGCAGTTCGGCCGCGGCCAGCTTGGCCTCGTCGACCGATTGCGTGCCGGTGCGGCGCTCGATCTTTTGCTGTTTGCTCTTGTCCTGCTGTAGTTGTTTTGCCTTGTTCTTGTTGACCAGGCCGGCCTTCAAAAACTGATCTTGCAACGATGCCATGTCGGCGCTCCAATATTAAAGATCGCCGGACAGGGCCGGCGCGGATCATCCAGTAGCATATCAAGGACGGGGCCGCGCGGCCAGCGTTGGGAGCGGTTGACAGCGCGCTAATTGCGCTGCCACGGCAATGGCAGCCCTTCGGCAATCGCCAGCGCCTCCAGCGCCCCCTCCAGCACCATGCGCGCCTCCCCCGCCGCCTGTTCGAGCTGGGCGTGCAGGCGCGCATCTTCGGGATTGCGGTGGGCGCAACTGGCGCTGTAGCGCTCGAAGCTGAAGAGCATCATCAAGAGATCCGACAGGTGGCGCGGGCATTCGCAGGTCAGGCGGTTGCTGGCCGCGGCCATGGCTGCGAGCGCTTCATCGTCGAAACGGGGCGGCGCGACCTTCGATGGGGCGGGCACGTCCTGCAGGCGTTGCCCGCCCAGGGCCGCGCGGCACAGCAGGGCCAGTTCGCCGAGGTCGGCCGGCACGCGGGCGACCAGGCAGCCTTGGGCGCGCAGCGCCCGGATGGTAGCGCTGGGACAGAAACGGTACAGCACGACCGTCGCCGCGACGCCGGCCGCGGCGCGCGCCGCCGCGATGCGCGGCAAGGCGCTGTCGTCGAGCTCGGACAGCTCGATGACCAGCACCTGGGCGCCGCTGCCGGCTCCGCATTCGGCCACCTCTTCCAGCCGGGCGCAGCTGGCGCGCACGTCGAGTCCTGGCAGACCACGCTCGGCCGCTACCCGCCGCGCCAGCAGCGCCCCGGCCAGCAGCACCGGCACCGGCCGCGCCGCGCCCTTGTCGCCGCCCGCGCCAGCGGCCAGCATGGCCTGCAGCTGGTCGCGCCCCAAGCCGGCCAGCACGCCGATCGCATGGCCCTGGTCGACCAGCTGCTTCAACAGCCCCAGCCGCGCCACCTGCTCGGCCGAGTACAGGCGCTGCCCACGCTCGGAACGCTCGGCGTCCGACAGGCTGTAGCGGCGCTCCCAGATACGCAGCGTTTCCACCGGCAGGCCGGCCAGGCGGGCTGCAGCGCCGCTGCGGTACATGATGCGGTCGGTATCGTTTGCAGAAAGAGTCGTCATGATGCGTCCCGATGTTGTCCCATTAATGTTTCATTATATAGCGACAAAGCTTGGACAATTCAAACGAATCGACATAAATTTCGGACATGCCAGTTCACAACGAACTGGAATCAACCACAAGGAGCCTCCCATGAAGAAATTCTTGCTTGCCCTTCCACTCGCCCTGTCGATCGGTTCCGTCCAGGCTGCCGACATCGTCGACACCGCCAAGTCCGCCGGCAGCTTTAACACCCTGGTTGCCGCAGTGCAGGCGGCAGGGCTGGTCGATACCCTGAAAGGCCCGGGTCCGTTCACCGTGTTCGCACCGACCGACGCCGCCTTCGCCAAGATTCCGAAGGCCAAGCTCGACGCGCTCCTGAAAGACAAGGCGGCCCTGACCAAGGTGCTAACCTATCACGTGGTGCCGGGCAGTGTGATGGCCTCGGACGTCAAGCCGGGCAACGTGAAAACCGTCGAAGGCAGCTCGCTGATGGTCGGCATGAAGGGCAGCCAAGTCATGGTCGACAAAGCCAATGTCGTGAAGACCGACATCAAGGCCGACAACGGCGTCATCCACGTCATCGATTCGGTGATCATGCCGCAGTAAGTGCCTGTTGGGTCGCGCGTCTGGGCAAACACGGCGCATAAGACCTGGAGACGCCACCGCCCGCCGTTCGGCGGGCGGTGGCATTTCTGCTGCAACACGCGAGTTTAGTTCCGCGCGCCAACTGAACCTGCGCATCAAACGCTTCGGCCTATACTTTTCCCCACATCCTGTTTCGCGAGGTTCGCATGCCGCATCTTGGGCTGGTTTGCATTACCGCTTCCAAAGACATCCGCTACCGCACGGTCACGCGCACGCGCCTGCAGACGCACTCGCCCGAGGCCCAGCGCACGATCTTGGAAGACATTTTCCGTGACAACCTCCAGACCTTCGACGCCGCCATGCGCTATTGCGCGGATGCCGGCATCAGCCTGTACCGCCTGCCCTCCTCGATCTTCCCCTTCGCGGATACCCCCGAAGGCCTGGCGGTGCTGCAGACCCTGGCACCGGCCCTGGCGCGCTCGGGCAAGCGTGCCAGCGATGCCGGCATCCGCCTGGTGATGCATCCGGACCAGTTCGTCGTGCTCAGCTCCGATTCGCCGGACGTGGTCGCCAACAGCGTCAAGATCCTGCAGATGCACGCCGACATCATGGATTTGTTGGAGCAGCCGCGCTCGCCGTGGGCACTGCTGGAAATCCACGGCGGCAAGGCGAACCGGGACGACGCGCTGGTGGCGGCCATTGCCGCGCTGCCCGACGCGATTCGCTGCCGCCTCGGGCTGGAAAACGACGAATACGCCTACAGCGCGGAAGAAATTCATGCGATCTGCATGCGCAGCGGCGTGCCGATGGTGTTCGACGCGCACCATCACATCGTCCATGAAAAGCTCGACAGCTACGACCATCCGAGCGTGGCCGGGATGCTGCTCAAGGCACGCGAAACCTGGGCCGTGCCCGAGCACCAGCTGGTGCACATCTCGAACGGCCGCGCCGGCTTCAACGACCGCCAGCATGCCGACCTGATCGACACCATGCCGGCTTCGTATGCGCGCGCGCCCTGGATCGAGATCGAGGCGAAATTGAAGGAAGAGGCGATCCAGGGACTGCGGCCCTGGCTGGCGACCGTCGAGCCAACTGCCGGCTGAATCATGCACAAAAATGGCGCAGGCAGCGACCATTGACCGCTGCCTGCTTCCCATCGGGCGGGCTTGAGCATCCGCACCGCCCGCCTCTATTCGCTTCCGTTCACGAAGCGCTGCGCTTGACGATCACGGCCTCCAGGTATTCGGACGGCACGATCAGCGATGCGCTGCCCGCCGTGTTGAAATGCTCGAGCAGCGTAATGATGTCGTGTTCGAGCGCGGCCTGGCCCTGGATGTCGAGCGCGCCGAAGGCTTTATGGACGGGCCCGTAGAAGTCGCGGAAGATCTGCACCCAGTGCGCGGGAGAAGCGTAGCGCATCAGGAAGTTGCGGCGCGTGGTGCGGATGTCGGCGGCGGCGTCGCCGAACAGTTCGCCCAGATAGGCTTCCGTTCCCCACAGCAGCGGCGACATCACCCCGGCCGGCGGCGGCACGTACTTGCCGATCGTCTTGAACAGCTGGCCGATAAAACTGTCGGGCGTCCAGCTCGCCAGGCCGATGCGTCCGCCGTCGCGTACCACGCGCAGTAATTCGCTGGACGAACGGGAATGGTCCGGCGCAAACATCACGCCAAACGTCGACAGCGCGACGTCGAAGGCGCCCGCATCGAAAGGCAGGTCTTCGGCGTCCGCCACGCGGAACTCCACCTCCAGCCCTTCGGCGGCGGCGCGCGCCCGGCCCTTGTCGAGCAGGACCGGTACATAGTCGGTCGAGGTGACGTGGGCGAAACGGCGTGCGGCCGCCAGCGTCGCATTGCCATTGCCTGCGGCAACGTCAAGCACGGTTTCCCCGGCACGGATGTCGGCCGCCTCGGCCAGCGTTTCGCCGACGATCTGCAAGGTCACGCCGATGACGGCGAAGTCGCCGCTGGCCCAGGCCGCCTGCTGGCGCCCCTTGATGGCGGCGAAGTCCGGCGCGGCCGGGGGACGCGCCGACACGGAAGGGGTCGATTGCGTTGATTTGTCCATGGTGGCATCCTCCATTCTCGCACTCCAAAATTCCAGTATCGCGCGTGGAGGTGCCGGCGACTTGACCGCGCGTCGGCCCCGTTTGCCCGCGCGTCCTGACCATGCAGACCGATACCCTGTCCGATGTGCTGCGCTCGGTACGCCTGCGCGGCGCCGTCTTCTACCAGATCGGCTTCCCGGCGGTCTGGGCCGTCGAGGCGCCGCCGATGCATGAGCTCGGCCGCCTGCTGTTTCCCGACGCCGAACACGTGATGGAATACCACGTGCTGGCCAAGGGCGCCGGCTGGGCGACGGTGGCGGGACTGGCGCCGGTGCCGCTGCGCGCCGGCGACGTTGTCATCCTGCCGCACGGCGATGGCCACGTGCTCTCGAGCGACCCGGAGCAGCAGCCGGCGCGCATCGATCCCGACTGGGTGAAGGCGACCCGCGACGCCCCCAAGCCGATCCCGGTCGTGTTCCACTCGCAATACGAATTCACCTGGGGCGAGCACGCCGCGCCGGCCGACAACGAGCTCGTCTGCGGCTTCCTCAGCTGCGACCGCCATCCCTTCCATCCCCTGCTCGATGCCCTGCCCCGCCTGCTGCACCTGCCGGCCGCCGACGGCAGCGCCGCGCACACGGACATCGGCACGCTGGCGCTGCGCGCCGACCGCGGCTTGCCGGGCGCCGCCGCCCTGCTCGAACGCGCCAGCGAAACCATGTTCATCGACGCGCTGCGGCGCTATCTCGAGCGCCTTCCCGCCGGCAGCACCGGCTGGCTGGCCGGCCTGCGCGACCCGCAGGTGGGACGCGCCCTCTCGCTGATCCACCGCTCGCCGGCGCGCCCCTGGACCATCGACGACCTGGCGCGCGCGGCAAGCCTGTCGCGCTCGGTGTTCTGCTCCCGCTTCCTGCGCCTGCTGGGCCAGCCGCCGATGCAATACCTGGCGCGCTGGCGCATGGAAGCGGCCGCCGGCCTGCTGCGCGGCAGCCGGGCGCCGGTCGCCTCGGTGGCGCTGGACGTGGGCTACGAATCGGAAGCGGCCTTCGCGCGCGCCTTCAAGCGCGAAGTCGGCACCTCGCCCGCGCGCTGGCGGCGCATGCAACACGCCAGCTGAGTTTCGCTTCAAAAATTATGGACGAGCCGGCACTTCGTGATAGAATTCTCCGCCTTGGCCTGGTAGCTCAGTTGGTAGAGCAGAGGATTGAAAATCCTTGTGTCGGTGGTTCGATTCCGCCCCGGGCCACCAAGAATTCGGCAGCACCAACAACGCCAACCTTCGCGGGTTGGCGTTTTTTGTTGTTGGCTGTCGCACTCCTTGTATCCGGTCCACTTCCGGACCTCTCCCCTCGCCGGCATCCCTAACGAACGCAGTCCTTGCGCCCCCTACGGTACGCTTGCAGCATATGCACGCTCGTGCGATGGGGAGGGTCGATCATGCATCACATTCGTTGCGGCACCGGCAAGCCTTTGCTACTGATTCATGGCCTGGGCGGCCATTGGCAAAGTTGGAATCCCATCCTGGCCGATCTCGCGGCCAGGCGCGAAGTCATCGCGGTGGACCTGCCCGGCTTTGGCCAGACGCCGCGGCTGGCCGGCGAAACCTCGATCCGCACCCTGGCCGATGAGACCGCCGCCTTCCTCCATGCGCATGGCTTGAGCGGCATCGATGCGGTCGGCAGTTCGATGGGTGCGCGGCTGGTGCTGGAACTGGCGCGACGCGGCGGGATCGTGGGCGGCGTGGTCGCGCTCAATCCAGGCGGTTTCTGGCGGGGATGGGAGCGTCACGCATTCTTCAGCTCGATCTACCTGTCGATCCGGCTGCTGCGCCTGTTGCGCCCGGCATTGCCGGCGATCTGCGCCAACCCGCTTGGTCGCGCCTTGTTGCTGGCACAATTTTCCGCCCGGCCGACCAAGCTGGCGCCGGACACCGTGAGCGATGAATTGTGCAGCTATGTGGCCTCGCCGGCGTTCGATGAACTGTTGGCCCAGCTCGCCTACGGCGAGGAGCAACGCGGGGCGCCGCGCAACAGCATCGCGCATCCGCTCGTCATTGGCTGGGGACGGCGCGACCGGGTCTGCTTCCCGCGCCAGGCCCAGCGCGCGCTCGCCTTGTTCCCGGATGCCCGACTGCATTGGTTCGATCGTTGCGGCCATTTTCCGCACTGGGATGCTCCGGCCGAGACCGCACAGCTGATCTTGAGCGCACTTGCCGGTGCGCGCGCCGATGCCGCCGTCGGGCTTTCGCACGATCCCCACGGAGACCGCCCTGAACGATCCCCGAGCCTGCAGCTGCCCCAGTGCGCCGGCTGATGGCCACGGCAGCCGGCATCGATGCGCCAGGCAGCATTGCCGACATTGTTGCCGAGTGCAGGCGACCGGCGCGGCATCGACCGCGGCCAACGTGGCAAGATATGCGTTCCGGCCCACCACTCATCCAAGCAAAGGGAATCAATGACATCTCAAACTGAAACCGCCATCCTCGCCGGCGGCTGCTTCTGGGGCATGGAGGAATTGCTACGGCGCATTCCCGGTGTGCTGTCGACGCGCGTCGGCTACACCGGCGGCGACGTGCCCAACGCCACATACCGCAACCACGGCACGCACGCGGAAGCGCTCGAACTGGTGTTCGATCCGGACAAGATCAGCTATCGCCAGATCCTCGAATTTTTCTTCCAGATCCACGATCCGACCACGGCGAACCGTCAGGGCAATGATCGGGGGATGAGTTATCGCTCCGGCATCTATTATCTCGACGACGCGCAAAAGCGCATGGCGGAGCAGACCATCGCCGATGTCGATGCGTCCGGCCTCTGGCCCGGCAAGGTCGTCACGGAGATCGTCGCGGCGGGGCCTTTCTGGGAGGCCGAGCCGGAACACCAGGACTATCTGGAACGCAATCCGAACGGCTACACCTGCCATTTCATCCGGCCGGGCTGGAAGTTGCCCGTCCGCCGAGACCCGGCGCAAGCCGGGGATTGAACATCCTCGTGCCGGTGGTTCGATTCCGAACGGGCCACCGGCAATTGCGCATGGAGCGATGCCATCGCCCGTTCCGAGCGCACCTCGTGCAGCGACGCACCTATGGCCGCTTCGTGAGCCGTGTCTCGTCTTTCTTTTCCCTGAACTCACCCTCGATCACCGTCTCGTCGCCGGGCCGGCGCCGGCCGGGCACGAATTGGAAGACAGACGATACCATTCGATCGAACAGGGTTTTCCTCAACCAGGGGTAGGTCAGGAGAAAAGCCGTCGTGAAACCTGTGAACCCTGCGGGCACGTATTCGCCTCGTAACAGGAAGCTCACCAGGCAGAGTGTGAGCAGGCTGACGATGAGTGGCCGGCGGACAGGCTTGGGCAAGAGGCCGACGATGCGCAGCTTGCCCTTGCTGTACCAGGGAAACCGTGCGAACAGAATGCCAAGCAGCAGACCTGCCGTGAACCGGCCTGTGCCGAGATGATGGGCCAACTCCCCGATGACAAGGAAACCGGTGTAGGTCATGGTGCTGGCCAACATGACCAGCACGAAGAAGGCGAGCGCGAGCGCCAGCTTGGGCTTGGCGATTGCTGCTGTCATTAAAAACCGTAGGATTTGTGTACTCCTGCAAATGGGTAACGGAAGGCTATCGGAAATTCTAACAGCACTTCCGTATCGGGGTTTTTCCAGGCATTTCCCGACAATGCCGGCGTCAATTCCCGCCCTGCGCCTGCGCCATTCCGAGCGCCGGCAAGGTCACCGTCAGGAAGGACGACACCTGGCCGATCAGGTCGGCGGCCTGCTGGCGCACCTGCCCCATCTGCAAGATCGACAGCTCCGCCTGGCGCACTGCCTGCTGGATCAGCGTGCGCCGCTGCGTGAGAGCATCCAGCAAGGCCGCATCCGCCGCATCGCCGGCGATGTTCGCCACCACGGCCAGCACCGCCCCATGCAGGCTCAGGTTTTTCGCCGACTCTTCCAGGTTGCGCGTGGCGACTTCGCTGTCGGCCATGAGCTGCAGGAGCTGGGCACGGGATGACGTCAGCGCCGGCTTGTACTCGGCAGGCGATGCCGGGCGGCGGAACAGCTTGCCGAACATGCCGGTCGGCGCCTTCGTGCTCTCGAGCGCGGCGTCGAGCAGCGCCGGCACGCCCATCTGGGTGAACTTCAGCACCAGCTCGGTAACCGGCTGGAGCAGCGCGGCCTGCTCCATCAAGGGTTCTTCCGCCCACTCCGTGACCAGCGACAGCCTGAGCGGCAGGATGCGGCGGAACAGGGCCGCCAAGCGCTGCTCCGCGTGCGGGAACAGGTCCGGGAATTCGGCCCCGGCCATCGCGAGGGCGTCGCGCACCGCCGGATGGTCGTCGCTGTCGAACAGCGCCCCGGGCACGGCTTTCCGCGTCAAGGCCGACGAGGCAGGCGCTGCGGGAAGGTCGTCGAAGGAAAGCGGTTTGGGCGGGCTGCCGCCAGGAGCCGGCTCAGGAGGCTGCACGTCAGCGAAGTCGAACGCCCGCGGCACAGCCGGACGCTCGACGGGTTCACGGGACGGCTCCTGCTCCTCGCCGAAGTCGAATGCCCTGGGCGTCTGGTGTGTCATCGGCTGGGTGGCGTCGGCAGCAAGTAAAGAGAGCGTGTGCTCCTCAGACGGTGCCGCCGAGCTTGCGGATGAAGGTCGCGAGGTTGAGCTTGAAGCCGGCGCCGACGGCCTGGAAGCGCCATTCGCCATCCTTGCGGTACAGCGAGCCGAACTGCAGTGCGGTCTTGTCCGAGTAGTCTTCGTCGAGGTCGTATTCCGCGATCGTTTCGCCGGTCTCGTCGTTGTACACCTTGACGTAGGCGTCCGTGACACGGCCGAAGGTCTGCTTGCGCGCCTCGGCTTCGTGGATGGTCACGACGATCGGCATTTCCACGACTTCCGCTTCGACCTTGCCCAGGTCGACGGTGATGACCTCATCGTCGCCATCCCTGTCGCCGGTGCGGTTGTCGCCGGAGTGCACGACGGCGCCGTCCGGGGAGGTGGTGTGGTTGTAGTAGACGAAGTGGGCGTTGCTGATCATGACCGGGTGGTCGTCCGCGTTTTTCCTGCACAGGAATACCGACGAGTCGAGGTCGAAGGGCTGGCCTTCGACCGGGTTGACCTTCCAGCCGAGGCCGATACGCACGCGCTTCAAGCCAGGAGCGGTTTTTTCGAGGTTGATGCGGTGGCCGGTTTGCAGCGTCGTCGACATGAACTTTCCTTACTATATGGTGAGAATGGTTGAATCAGGTCGCGGACGAGGAGAACCGTGCAATCAGCTCGCGCTCGAGTTCCTGCAGTTTCGGAAGCTCGTCCTTGCGGCGCTGCTGGCCTTCGTTCGAGATCTGCTCGAGCTTGTCGAAAGCGGACACCAGCTGCGCCTGCACGTGCTGGGCGGTTTCCAGGCTGACCAGCGAACGCTGCTTGGCGCGGGCGACCGTCTCCGTATTTTCCAGCAGCATGTCGGCCTGGGCGCGGAAGGCCGCGTCGGTGGCGTCGTAGGCGGCGTTGGCGACCGCCGCGCTCTGCTTGGCCTCGAGTTGCAGCAGGTAGAGCGAGAACACGTTGCGCCAGGCCGGGATCGACACGTTGACGATGTCCGTGAAGGTGTCGGTGAGCGCCCGCGCATTGTCCTGCGACAGGCGGATCTGCGGCACCATTTGCGAGGCCATCAGCATGGCGCGGCGCAGGTCGTCGATGCGTTTTTCGAGACGCTCGAGACGGCGCTTGAGTTCGGTCGCCTGCTGGGCCTCGAAGGCGTTGGTCGGCGCGGCCTGCTGCGCGACCGCCTGGCGCAGCTTCTCCGCCCAGGCCTCGCCCTTCTTCACGTCCGCATCCAGGCCCTGGTAGTACATTTCCAGGCCCTTGTACATCTCGTCGAAATCCTGGATGCGCGACCGGTGCACGTTGGCATGGCGCGTCATCTCCCCGACCAGCGTGTCCATGCGCGCTTCGACCACCTGGTACTGCGACAGCATCTTTTCCTTGACCGAGCCGAACATGTTCGTGACGCGCGACAGCAGGCCGCCGGAGCGCAGCTTGGCCGGATCCAGGCCCTTGGAAGTCGCAATCAGTTCGTTCAGCTGCGTGCCGAACACGTCCGCATCCGAGGCGCGCACGGTGCCGAGCAGCTTGGCCGAGATCTTCGCCACGCCCGAACCGGTGGAGCCGCCCAGGGCCTCGATGGCCCTGTCGTCGATACCGGAGATGTCGACACGGACCAGCGGGGCAGGATTCGCCTCCGGACGCGCTGCCGGCAGCATGTCCTGCGTGCCAGCGGAAGTCGACAAGGGCGGGAAGGAAGGCATGGGCGCGGGCGCGGGCGTCACCGGCGCCGTGGATGCTGCGTTCGCTTCTTCGTCGGAGGAGAACAGCGGTTTCATAACATTCCTTCAGGTGTGAAGTGACAATATGAATAGCTTACCACCGGACAATCCGACTGCGCGAGCATCGCCTTGCCGCTACGGTCGTTCACCCAGTATAACCAATCCGCACATCGCCATTTCATGTGCTTGATCCCGCACAAATCCAAAATGCACTTACGGAACCTGGGATCCTGACCTATGCTCGAATGACGATATTCCACATCTCACGAACGATGCGGGAGGGGAGCATCATGAAACCGCGATTCGTAGTGCTGTTCGCTGCCACCGCCGCAGCATCCGTCCTTGTCGGCTTGCCGTCCACATCGGCGCAGCGCGAGACCAGGGCCGAACCCATTGCCTTCGACCCGCTGTTCGCCCGCGGCGCCGCATGCACGCCGGCGCGGCCGGGGCGGCCTCCCCTGCTCGACCAGCTGGTGCTGGCGCAGGCCGAAACCCGGCCATTCCAGCCGGGCCAGCAGCCGCCCGCCAAGGCGCCGCCAGCCCAGGCCGGGCCGCCTCCGCTATATGCCGACCTCGGCAGCCTGCACGTGCCGGTCACGACCGGCAACCGCAAGGCGCAAGCCTACTTCGACCAGGGCATGCGCCTGACCTTTGCCTTCAACCATGCCGAAGCGGCGCGCGCCTTCCGCGCCGCCCAGGCACTCGATCCGAAATGCGCGATGTGCTACTGGGGCGAGGCCCTGGTACTGGGCCCGAACATCAATGCGCCGATGTTCCCCGAGGCGGTCGCCCCGGCCGTCCAGGCCGCCGCCAGCGCGATGCGCCTGGCGAAAGGCGCCACGCCCGCCGAGCAGGCCCTGATCCGGGCCGTCTCGCGCCGCTACAGCGCCGATCCGCAGGTGGAGCGGGCCACGCTGGACAAGGCCTATGCCGACGCGATGACCGAGGCCGCGCGCGCCCATCCGAACAACGACACCATCCAGGTGCTGTTCGCGGAATCGCTGATGGACCTGGCGCCCTGGGATTACTGGGCCGCCGCCGGCACCCAGCCCAAGCACCGCACGGCCGAGACGGTCGATGCGCTCGAGCGCGTCCTCGAGCGCAACCCCAGCCATCCCGGCGCCGCGCACTATTACATCCACACGATGGAAGCCTCGGCCCAGCCCGACAAGGCCCTGCCCGCTGCACGCGTGCTGGCGCGCCAGATCCCCGGGGCCGGGCATGTCGTGCACATGCCGTCCCACATCTATTACCGGCTCGGCATGTACCGGGAAGCGCTGCAGTCGAACGTGGAGGCGGTCGCCGTCGACGAAAAATATTTCGCCGCGTCCCCCAGCGATCCCGTCTACCGCGGCGCCTACTACCCGCACAACATCCACTTCGTGATGGTGTCCGCACTGATGGGGGGAGACGGCAAGACGACCCTCGATGCCGCGGGCAAGCTCGACAAGGCGTTGGGCGCCGACGCGGTCAAGGCCATCGGCGCGCTGCAGCCGGTCAAATCGGCGCCCTACTTCGCCCACGTCCAGTTCAGCAATCCGGACGTCCTGACGTCCCTGCCCGACCCCGGGCCCGACTTCGTGCTGGTCAGGGCGATGTGGCATTACGCGCGCGCCATCGGCCACGTCCGCAAGGGCGACCTCGATGGCGCGAACCGCGAGGTGGCGGCCATCGACCGCATCGAGCGCACCGCCGATTTCAAGCCGCTCACCGACTGGGCCATCCCGGGGCGCGAAATCGTCCAGACCGCGAGGGCGGTGGCGCGCGGCCGCGTCGCCGACCTGCAGGGCAAGCTGCCGGAGGCCATCGCCGCCTACCGCGAAGCCGTGGCGATCCAGGACGCTCTGCCCTACATGGAACCGCCCTACTGGTACTACCCGGTGCGCCAGTCGCTCGGCGTCGCGCTGCTGCGCGCCGGCCAGCTCGACAACGCCGAACAGGTCTTCCGCGCCTCGCTGGCGCGCACCCCGAGCAACGGCTGGGCACTGCGCGGGCTGATGGAGGTGTACCGGGTGCGGGGCGATACCGCCGCGCTGGCCGCGACCCGGCAGCGCTTTGCCAGCACCTGGCTGGGCAAGCCGGACGGGCCGGCGCTGTCGTCGCTCTAGGTATCGGTGTGCGACAGGAGAGCGGAAAGAGAGCATCCGTATGCCGGAGGTTTAACTTTTCAATCAAGGCGCCCAGCATCCGCCCGCGTGTCAGCGCTGGCGAACCTGCATTGCCGCGCTTCCCCCGCTGTTGACAATCAGCCGCATGCACACAGAGTATTTACGACAAGTTGTATGACAACTTCCGAAAACATGCTATGTTTTCAGCTCAGTTGCCTTTTTCCGCACCGCCTGGGCAGCTCGCGAGCAGTCCATGCAAGTCACATGACGCTCCAATTCGTGAGAATTTAGCGGCTTTAGTTGTACGACGTCATATCACATACACTATATTCGTTGTTTGTCGCACCACCAACCGGCCCCGAAGGCCACACCAGGAGGAAGACATGCAGGTCCCAAGCAACCATTTCAAAAACGCGCTGCGCAAGGGCGAGATGCAACTGGGCCTGTGGTCCGGCCTGTCCAGCCATGTCACGGTCGAACTGCTGGCCAATGCCGGCTTCGACTGGCTGCTGCTGGACACGGAGCACTCGCCGAACGAGCTGCCGATGGTGCACTGCCAGCTGCAGGCCATCGCCCGCGGCACGACACACCCGATCGTGCGTCCGCCCTGGAACGATACCGTCACGATCAAGCGCTACCTCGACATCGGGGTGCAGACCCTCCTGATTCCGTATGTCGAGAATGCCGACGAAGCCCGCCAGGCGGTCGCAGCCACCCGCTATCCCCCGCTCGGCGTGCGCGGCTACGCCGCGGCCGCCCGCGCCTCCGACTTCGGCAGGATCAAGGACTACCCTGGCACGTGCGAGGAACAACTGTGCCTGCTGGTGCAGGTCGAGACCCCGGCGGCACTGGCCAATATCGAAGCCATCGCGGCGGTCGATGGCGTGGACGGCATCTTCGTCGGCCCGGGAGACCTTGCCGCATCGATGGGCTTCATCGGCCAGGTCGGCCACCCCGAGGTGGTAGCCGCCATCGACGACGCGATCCGGCGCATCCGCGCCTGCGGCAAGCCGGCCGGCATCCTGGCCGGCGACGAGCGCCTCGCCCGGCACTGGATCGAGGCCGGCGCCAACTTCGTCGCCGTCGGCAGCGATACCGGCCTGCTTGCGCGCGGCGCCGAGCAGCTCGCCGCGAAATTCAGGAACGCCGCCTGAACTACCCACCCGTATTCCATTATCATCAGCGAAGGAGACAACATGAGCAAAATCGGATTCATTGGCCTGGGCATCATGGGCACGCCCATGGCAGGACACCTGCTGGCAGGCGGCCACGAGCTGTTCCTGCATGACGTGAAGCCGCTGCCGGCCGAACTCGCAAGCCGCGGTGCGCATGCTTGCGCTTCGGGCCGCGAAGTGGCGCAGCAGGCGGACATCGTCATCGTCATGGTGCCGGACACGCCGCACGTGGCCGCCGTCCTGTTCGACGAGGGCGGCGTTGCCGAAGGACTTTCGGCGGGCAAGATCGTGGTCGACATGAGTTCGATTTCGCCGATCGAGACCAAACGGTTCGCCGCGCGCATCAATGCCCTCGATTGCGACTACCTCGATGCACCCGTCTCGGGCGGCGAAGTCGGCGCCCGCGCAGCCAGTCTCACCATCATGGTGGGCGGCTCGCAGGAAGCCTTCGACCGCGTCAAGCCGCTGTTCGACCTGATGGGCAAGAACATCACCCTGGTCGGCGGCAACGGCGACGGCCAGACGACCAAGGTCGCCAACCAGATCATCGTGGCCCTGAACATCGAAGCGGTCGGCGAAGCGCTGCTGTTCGCGTCGCGCATGGGGGCCGACGCCGGCAAGGTGCGCCAGGCGCTGATGGGCGGCTTCGCCGCCTCGCGCGTGCTGGAAGTGCACGGCGAGCGCATGGTCAAGCGCAGCTTCGATCCGGGCTTCCGCATCGAGCTGCACCAGAAGGACCTGAACCTGGCGCTGGCCAGCGCACGCGAGATGGGCCTGAGCCTGCCCAACACGGCCACCACCCAGCAGCTCTTTTCCACCTGCGCCGCGCACGGCGGCAAGGCCTGGGACCACTCGGCCCTGGTGCGCGCACTGGAAATCATGGCCAATGTCGAGATCGGCGGCACGGTGACGCAATGACGTCCGCACTCACTCCACCAGGCCCTGCCCCGCGCGCGCTGCTGCGCGCCATGTTCGACGCCGCCGTCGCCGCCGCCCAGCCGGCGCTCTGCCTGCCGCCGCATTTGCCCCAGCCACCGCGCGGCCGCACGCTGGTCGTCGGCGCCGGCAAGGCGTCCGCCGAGATGGCGCGCGTGCTCGAGCAGCACTGGCCGGGCGAGTTGAGCGGGCTGGTCGTCACGCGCTACGGCTATGCGGTGCCGTGCGAGCGCATCGAGATCGTCGAAGCGGCCCATCCGGTGCCGGACGCGGCGGGCATGGAGGCCGCGCGGCGCATGTTGGCCATGGTCGGCGGCCTGACGGCCGACGACCTGGTGATCTGCCTGGTCTCCGGCGGCGGCTCTTCCCTGCTGCCGCTCCCGGCGCCGGGGCTGGACCTGGCCGACAAGCAGCGGCTGAATGCCGCGCTGCTGGCCAGCGGCGCCACCATCGGCGAGATGAACTGCGTGCGGCGGCACCTCTCGAGCATCAAGGGCGGACGGCTGGCGGCGGCCTGTCATCCGGCGCGGGTGGTCACCCTGCTGATCTCGGACGTGCCGGGCGACGACCCGGTCGATATCGCCAGCGGACCGACCTGCGCCGACCCGAGCACCTGCGCCGACGCGCTGGCCATCCTGCAGCGCCACCGCATCGAGGTGCCGCCGCATGTGCGCGAGGTGCTCGAAAGCGGCCGCGGCGAATCGGTCAAGCCGGGCGACCCGCGCCTGGCCGGCCACGAGATCCGGCTCATCACCGCACCGCAGATGGCGCTCGAAGCGGCTGCCGCGGTGGCCGCCGCCGCCGGGGTGCCGGCGCATATCCTGGGCGACAGCATCGAAGGCGAAGCGCGCGACGCCGGGATCGTCATGGCCGGGATCGCACGGCAGGTGGCCACGCGCGGCCAGCCGTTCGCGCCGCCCTGCATCCTGCTGTCCGGCGGCGAGACCACGGTCACGGTGCGCGGCAAGGGCCGCGGCGGGCGCAATGTCGAATTCCTGCTGGCCCTCGGCGTCGCGCTCGGCGGCTTGCCGGGCGTGCATGCGATCGCCTGCGACACCGATGGCGTCGACGGCCAGGAGGAGATCGCCGGCGCCCTGCTCGCCCCCGACAGCCTGGAGCGCGCCGATGCGCTGGGCATCCGCGCCCGCGCAAGCCTGGCCGACAACGACGGCCACGGGTTCTTCGGGGCACTCGGCGATTCGGTGGTGTCCGGTCCGACCCTGACCAACGTGAACGATTTCAGGGCGATGTATGTCGGCGCCGACGCCGCCTTTGCCCGGCAGATGCGCAGGCTGGGTTCCTGAGTCCACGCGCACATCAGGACGTCAGGCGCACCTCGATCCGCTCGATCACCTGGTGCACATCCTCGGGCGGCACCGGCGGACTGAAGTAATACCCCTGGCCGATGTGGCAGCCGTGCGCGAGCAGCCAGTTCATCTGCTCGCGGGTTTCCACCCCTTCGGCCACGATGGTCATTTTCAGGGCGTTGCCCATGGCGACGATGGCTTGCGTCAGCTTCTCCGCGTTCGGGTCCTGCAGCATGCTGCGGGTGAAGGACTGGTCGATCTTGAGGCATTGCAGCGGCAGCTGGCGCAGGTAGCTCAGCGAGGAAAAGCCGGTGCCGAAATCGTCGAGGGCGGTGGCGATGCCGGTGTCGTTCAGCGCCCGGAGCACGTTCTGCGTTTCGCCGAGCTCGCGCATGAAGCACGACTCGGTGACTTCGATTTCGATGGCGCCCGGCGGCACCTGGAATTCGTCGAGCAGCTCGGTCAGGTAGGCGACCAGGTTGGGCGACAGGATGTCCGCGATCGACAGGTTGATCGCGATCGGCAGTTTGCCCAGGCCATGGCTGCGCCAGCGGGCCTGTTCGGCGATGGCGCTGCGCATGACCCAGCGGTCGATGCGGATGATCTGGTCGCTGTTCTCGGCGATCGGGATGAAGGCGCCGGGGCTGTTTTCGCCGCGGGTCGGATGGTTCCAGCGCACCAGCGCCTCCAGGCCCACCACCTTGCGGCTGATGAGGTCCACCTTCGGCTGGAACACCAGCGACAGCTGGTTGCGCTCCACCGCTTCGTCGAGGTCGCGCTCGAGCAAGTAATAGTCGCGCTGGTTGTCCGCCATCGCCAGCTCGAACACCACGCTGCGCCCGCGGCCCAGCGACTTCGCCTGGTACAGCGCCAGGTCGGCGTGGCGCAGCAATTCGCTCACCGTGCGGCCGTGGGCGGGCGGGATCGCGATGCCGACCGAAATGCCGAGCCGGAACTGCTGGCCCTTGATGTCGAAGGGGTGCGACACCGCCTGGTGCAGGCGCTCGGCGAAGGTCAGGGCCGTGGCCGCATTCGGGTGCGGGAGCTGCAGCAGCAGCATGAATTCGTCCCCGCCCAGGCGTGCCAGCAGGTCGAACTCGCGCATCACCGCCTTCAGCCTCAGGCTCAGCTGCTGCAGCACCTGGTCGCCCGTTTCGTGTCCATAGGTGTCGTTGATCTTTTTGAAATGGTCGAGGTCGAGCAGCATCAGCGCCGTGTTGTAGTGACCGTCCTCGAGGCGGCGCGAGACCTCGTCCTCCATCGCGCGCCGGTTGTACAGCCCGGTGAGATGGTCGTGGTGGGCGCGCCAGTGCAGGGTTTCCTGCATCTTGCGGTTCACTTGCAGCTTGTTCACCTCGCTCAGGATGCGCAGCAGGTTTTGCAGGGCATCGGCATCGGCCTGCTGCCAGGCATCCGAATGGCCCCGCACCGATTGCTGCCAGACGGCAAACGAGCGCCGCGGCTCGAGGCGGACGCGGCCATTCGGGAGGGCGACCACGTCCTTGACCGGCTCGCCGCCCCAGCGCACCTGCTGCACCACTTCCTGCCGGGTCAGGAAACAGAAAATCACGTCCTCGTCATAACGCTGCGCCAGCAACAGGCCGGCCGCGTCCGGCAGGAACAGCAGCGCGTTTTTTTTCGCAGTCAGCAGGTCGTCCCACATGGAGACGTGCGGGCTGCGGTTCTGGATGTCGAGCCGCGACCCGACCTCGTCGAGGATCTGGTGCGTCGAGCCCGCGCGTCGCGCCGGCCCGCCGACGCAGGCGAGCGTACCGATCTGCACGCCCAGGCCGCTGGCATTGAAGGCCGGCAGCAACCTCGGTATCCATAACTCCAGCACGGTAGGAATGTCGCCATCGTGGATCAGCGCCTGGTGGAACTGGTTCAGCAGCCCATCGAGCACCAGGCGGTGCCGTACCGCCTCCAGGTGGGACAAGGCTTCGATGCGCATGTTGGCGATTTCGGCCAGCAGTTCCGCGATCTGGCGCATGCCTTCACGCACCTGGTAGGGGGGCGTCCGGGGACGGTGATGATGGCAGGCGATCAGGCCCCACAGCTTGCCCTCGCACACGATGGACAAGGTCATCGTCGCGCGCACGCCCATGTTGCGCAGATAGGACAGGTGCACCTCGGACAGGCCGCGCAGGATGCAGTGGCTCTGGTCGAGCGGTTCTCCGTCCGGCAGGTGAACAGGCACCAGCGGGTCGGTAGCTGCCTCGACATCGGCCAGCACGCGCAAGGTGTTGGTGAGGTACAGCAGGCGCGCCTGGCTGGGAATGTCGGAAGCGGGAAAGCGCAGCCCCAGGTATTTTTGCTGGTAATCCCTGGAAGTGTGCTCGGCCACGACCTCGCCGCAGCCGTCGGGCAGGAAGCGGTAGATCATCACACGGTCGAACCTGCTGACTTCCTGCACGACCTTCACGCACTCGCGCAGGAAGGCCTCGGCGCCCTCGGCGCGGCGCAAACGGGCAATCACTTCGGCGAAGGCGGCGAAGATCTCGTTCTGCCGCCGCACCTCATCGGCGTTGGCGTTGATGGGCAGCCATTCGAGCACCGCTACCTTGCCGGAGCGGTGACCGAGGCACTCCCACTCGAGGGCGGCAGGCTGTGCCTGCGCGCCGCCGGTCTGCTCGAAGCGGGGGCGCCAGGGCAAGGCAGTCAGATGGGATGGCGACAGCGATGCGATGTCGAGCGTTCCCGCCCCCTCCACCCAGTCCGACAGCGGCCTCGAGAACAGCGC
Source organism: Massilia sp. SYSU DXS3249 (assembly GCF_053668055.1). Classification (NCBI taxonomy): domain Bacteria; kingdom Pseudomonadati; phylum Pseudomonadota; class Betaproteobacteria; order Burkholderiales; family Oxalobacteraceae; genus Massilia; species Massilia sp. SYSU DXS3249. Next base: position 41,626 of record NZ_JBSIPX010000011.1, read on the forward strand.
AGCGGCATCCTGCAAACCCGGCCAATGGCGCACGATGCCCGCGGAAACCTGGACGATGCACCGGCTCGCCAGGTCCACCACCATCAAAAAGCCATAGGACTGCACGGTGCCCAGCAGGTGCAGCGGCTCCTGTGCACAGGTCTTCTCCAGCTCCGCCGGAATGGTGTCCTCATGCGCACCCGGGCTCATGCTCCTCGCTCCTTTTTCACAGCGTCGACCGCGCCCACACGATCGGTCCCTGCGTCGGTCCCTGCGCCGGTCCCTGCGCGCTGCCGCATCAAGCCTATCCAGACTGAGACATGCGGCGTGAGGTGTTGGTTCCGGAGAGGGCCTTGGAACAGGCGGTGCGATAATGCGCGTCCAACGACTGCGGAGAACGCCATGCCCCATATTGCCGGTATCGACCATGTCCAGGTCGCTACGCCTTCCGGCGCCGACGACGAAGCACGCGCCTTCTACGGCGGCGTGCTCGGCCTGGCGGAAATCCCCAAGCCGGCGCCCCTGAACGCGTCCGGCGGCGTGTGGTTCGCGACCGGTGCGACGCAATTGCACATCGGCGGCCAGGCGGGTTTCGTACCCGCGAAAAAGGCGCACCCGGCCTTTCTCGTCGAGGACTTCGACGGCTATTGCGCGCTGCTGCGCACGCGCCAGGTGCTCGTGCGCGAGGAGGTGCCGGTGGCCGGGCGCCGCCGCGCCGGCATCGAGGATCCGTTCGGCAACCGCATCGAACTGATCGAAGCCAGGCCGGCCTGACGCCCCCCCATTTAACGAAAATTTAACCCGGACTTAACCGTCCCGAGAGATGTGCTTCGCTAACATGCGCCGGTTCGGCGCGCGCCACCTGGCCGCGCCACCGACCATATCGAGCACATGAATCACGCAACCGCCTGTCAAGCACGAGACCTGTCGTTCCCTCACCGCCCGGTGCGCTGGTGGCACCACGCCGGCCCCTATCTCCACCTGGTTTACCTGGTCGCGGCCGGGCTGGCGATGCTGTCGGTATCGCGCCTGCTGCTGGTTGCCTGGCAACGCGAGCGGGTGCAGGCGGCCGGCGTCCTGGGCGAACTGTTCTTGCAGGGCCTGCGTGCCGACCTGATTTTGATCGGCTATTTCCTCGTGATTCCACTGGTGCTGGCGCCCTTGCTCGCCCACCGCGGGAGCGCGCGCCTGTGGGCGAGGCTGAGCGCGGGGTGGGCCACGCTGGCGCTGGTGTTCATTGCGTTCATGGAACTGGCTTCGCCCCAGTTCATCCTGCAATACGACGTCCGGCCGAACCGCCTGTTCATCGAATACCTGGCGTATCCGGCCGAAGTGTTCGGCACGCTCTGGAACGGCTACCGCTACGCCCTGGTCGGGACCATCGTCGCCACCATCGCGCTGGCCCTGGCCCTGCATGCCCTGCTCCGGCGCGCATCAAGCCGGATGACGATGTGGCCGGCCAAAAAGCTGCTGCTGACCTGGCCCCTCCTGATGCTGGTGGTGGTGATGCAGATCCGCTCCACCACGGCGCACCGGCCGGCCAACCCGGCCCTGTTCGCGCTGAGCGGCGATGCCCTGGTCAATTCCCTGGTCATCAATTCGGCCTGGTCGGTGCTCGATGCGGTGGCCTCGCTGCGCAAGGAAGCCAAGTCCTCGGAAATCTACGGCAGCATGCCGCGCGAGCAGATCCTGGCGCAGGTGACATCGGCGCCCTGGCTCAGCGGCTACCGCTTCGATTCGGGCGAGCTCCCCACCCTGCACTACCAGCAGGCGGCGCTCCCGCGCAAGAAGCCCCTGAACCTGGTCATCGTGCTGGAAGAAAGCCTGGGCGCCACCTTCGTGCAATCGCTGGGCGGACTGCCCGTCACGCCGGAGCTGGAAAAGCTGAAAAACGAGGGCTGGTGGTTCGAGCAGCTGTACGCGACCGGCACCCGTTCCGTGCGCGGCATCGAGGCGGTCGTCGCCGGCTATGCGCCGACCCCGGCGCGCAGCGTCGTCAAACTGTCGCTGGCCCAGCACAATTTTTATACCTTGGCGCTCGGCCTCGACCGGCAGGGCTACCAGACCGAGTTCGTCTACGGCGGCGAGGCGCACTTCGACAACATGCGGTCTTTTTTCACCGGCAACGGCTTCCGGAACGTGGTCGACCGCGGCAGCATGCATCCGCGCTTCGAGGGTAGCTGGGGGGCCTCCGACGAAGACCTGTTCGATACGGCGCTGGAACGCCTGAAGCACCTGCATGCGCAGGATAAACCCTTCTTCAGCCTGATCTTCACGTCCTCGAACCACGAACCCTTCGAATTCCCGGACAACAAAATCGCCTTGCACGATCCCGCCAAGCAGAGCGTCAACAACGCCGTCAAGTATGCCGATTTTGCGCTGGGCAAATTCATCCGGGCCGCGAAACAGCAGGACTACTGGCGCGATACCGTCTTCCTCATCGTGGCCGACCACGATAACCGGGTCTACGGGGACAGCCTGGTGCCGATCAAGAAATTCCATATCCCCGGGCTGATCCTCGGCGCCGATATCGAACCGCGCCGCATCCAGACCATCGCCAGCCAGATCGACCTCGGGCCGACGCTGCTGTCGCTGCTCGGCGTCTCCAGCACGCACCCGATGATCGGGCGGGATCTGGCGCGCGACAGCTCGGCGCCGGGCCGCGCGATGCTGCAGTTCAATGATTATTTCGCCTGGCTGGAAGGCACGAGCGCCACCATCCTGCGGCCCCAGCAGGCTCCCCTGCACGGCCGCTACGATGCGGCAAGCGGCGAGCTGGCCCTCGATGGCGCCGCGCCCGACCAGGGCAGCGTCGAGCGTGCGATGGCGCATGTGATGCTGCCCTCGCTGCTCTACCGCGAGCAGCGCTACAGGCTGCCGAAATAAGCCCGGCACCACGCTCTATAATGATCCAATGCGCATACTCATCATCGAAGACAACGCCGACATCGTCGCCAACCTGTACGGCTTCCTCGAACCGAAGGGCCATGTGCTCGACTCGGCGCCCAACGGCTACGGCGGGCTGGCGCTCGCCAGCGAGCACGACTACGACGTGATCGTGCTCGACGTGATGCTGCCGGGTCTGAACGGCCTCGAAATGTGCCAGAAACTGCGCGGCGAGCTGCGCAAGAACACGCCGGTGATGATGCTGACCGCGCGCGATACGCTCGAAGACAAGGTCGCCGGCTTCGACAGCGGCGCCGACGACTATCTCGTCAAACCCTTTTCGCTGGTCGAACTCGAGGTGCGCCTGAAGGCGCTGGTGCGCCGTGCGCGCGGCGCCGGCGCCGCCAGCGCGGTGCTGACGGTGGGCGACCTGACGTTCGACACCGAAACCTTCCAGGTCCGGCGCGCGGGCGTGCCGCTGGCGCTCACCCGCACCGGGTACACCATCCTCAAACTGCTGATGCGCGAAACCCCGAAGGTAGTCTCGCGCGACCGCATCGAACACGAGCTGTGGGGCGACAACCCGCCCGATACCGATGCCCTGCGCGTGCACATCCACGCCCTGCGCCAGGCGCTGGACAAGCCCTTCCCGCAGCCGATGCTGCAGACGATCGCCAAGATCGGCTACAAGCTCGTCGCGGCCGGCGAGTAAAGATGCGCTGAACATCCCGATGAACAAAGCCGACTCCCTGCGCCGCCGCATCACGCTCGCCTACCTCACCTTTGCCGCCGTCTCCTCCGTCTTCTTCGCCATCATCGCCGCGCTGGCGGTCGAAGGCATCGAAGTGCGCCTGGTCGACGAACGCCTCGAAGAGGTGGCCGCCTGGGCCGGGCCGCGCCGCGCCGGCGGGCTGCCGGTCGACATGCCGGCCGGGCTCAGCTACCACCATGGCGCCGGCATTCCCCAGTCCCTGCGCAGCCTGCCCGAGGGCGTGCACGAAGTGACGGTCGACGGCGTCGACCTGCACGTGCTGCGCGGGCGCGACGCGGCCGGCGAGTTCGCCGCCGTCGACCACGCCAGCGCCTACGAGAAGATCGAGCTGGTCGTGTACTCGATGTTCGCGGTGGCCTTCCTCGGCTTCATGGGCTTTGCCGTGACCCTGGGCCGCTTCCTCGGGAACCGCATCGTCAACCCCATCGAGGAACTGGCCGGGGCCGTGGAAATGCGCAAGGCGCAATTACCGCTGCAGGAAAGGCAGGACGAGCTCGGGCTGCTGTCGCGCACGATCAGCGGCCACACGGCGGAGCTGACCGAGTTCCTCGACCGCGAACGCTTCTTTACGGGCGACGTCAGCCACGAGCTGCGCACGCCCCTGACGGTCATCACCGGCGCGGCCGAGCTGCTGCTGGCGCAGACCGAACACGATCCGGCCCTGCACGCGCCAGCCGAACGGATTCACCGCGCCGCACGCGACGCCAGCGAGGTGACGTCGATGCTGCTGCGCCTGGCGCGTTCGGCCGAGCAACTCGAATGGGACCCGATGTCGGCCGCCGCGCTGGCCAGCGCCGAGGTGGCCCGCTACCAGGGCCTGGTGGCGAAGCGGCCGGTCGCGCTGCGCTATGCCGGCGGCGAGGATTTCATCGTCCATGGCGCGCGCGAACTGGTGCTGGCCGCCATCGGCAACCTGGTTCGCAACGCCTGCCAGTACACCGAGCAAGGACAGGTGGAAGTCCGGCTGGAAGGCAACAGCGTGATCGTCGAGGATACCGGGCCGGGACTGCCGCCGGCCGCCCGCGCCCGCCTGCGCAAGGAGCCGATGCCGCCGGATGCGCGCGGCTCGTCCGGCACCGGGCTGGGCCTGGGCCTCGTGCAGCGCATCTGCGCCCACCTGGGCGCCGAGCTCATCCTACGGGAGCGGGCGCTGGGCAGCTGCATCGAGCTGCGCTTTCCGAAGGAATTAACCCGGTCTTAACGGGGCGCTGACGCGGGTTTTACCCTTGGGCCGGTAGTGTCGAGGCTTCGCCACGACTTGCCTGCCTGTGAAACTTCCCGCCGCCCCCAGCATCAGTGCTCCCCTCCTTACCCTGCTGGCCTCCGCCTTCCTGGTGCTGGCCGATAACCTGCGCTTCTGGAAGACCTTCCTGCTTGCGACCGGCGGCGCGCACATTGCGAACCTGCCCGTCTGGCTGGGCGCCTTTGCGGCGCTGGTGCTGTTCTTCAATGCGGCGCTCACCCTGGTCAACTTCCGCTTCCTCATCAAGCCGGTGCTGGTCGTGCTCTTCCTGGGCGCGGCCTTCGCCTCGCACTTCATGAACCATTACGGGGTCGTCATCGACGCCTCGATGGTGCAGAACGTCGTCGAGACCGATGCCGGCGAGGCCCATGAGTTGCTGAACTGGCAGATGCTGCAAACCGTGACCCTGCTCGGCATCCTGCCCTCGCTGCTGGTGTGGCGGCTGCCGCTGCGTTTTCCTTCCACGCGGCGCAGCCTGCTGCTGAAGCTGGGCACGGTGACCGTGTCGCTGCTGGCCGTGGCCGGCCTGCTGCTGTTGCTGTTCAAGACGCTGGCCCCGGCCGTGCGCGAGCACCGCGAGCTGCGCTTCCTGCTGACGCCGACCAACATGGTGCAGGCCACCCACGGCTACCTGAAACGCAAGTGGGCCACGCCCGCCGTCATGGCGCCGCTCGGCACCGACGCGGCCAAGGGCGTCAAGTGGACGGCCGGAGCACACCGGAAAACGGTGACCGTCATCGTCGTGGGAGAGACGGCGCGCGCGATGAATTTTTCGCTCAACGGTTACGCCCGCCAGACCAATCCGCTGCTGTCCCGGCAAGCGGGGTTGATCAATTTTCGCAACGTGAGTTCCTGCGGGACGGCGACCGCGGTCTCGGTCCCTTGCCTGTTTTCCCATTTCAACCGCAGCGACTACACGGCCGACAAGGCGCGCAACCAGGAAGGCTTGCTGGACGTCCTGCAGCATGCCGGCTTCGACGTGCTCTGGCTCGACAATAATTCGGGCTGCAAGGGCGTGTGCGACCGGGTGCGCCACGAGGACTGGTCGGCACCGAGCCCGGGCGATCCGCTCTGCGACGGCGAGGAATGCGTGGACGAGCGCCTGTTGCGCGAACTGCCGCAGAAGATCCGCGCCAGTTCGCAGGACATGGTGATCGTCCTGCACCAGAAAGGCAGCCACGGGCCGGCCTACTGGAAGCGCTACCCGCCCGGGTTCGGCAAGTTCGGCCCCGTCTGCCGGACCAACGAGCTCGAACAGTGTTCGCAGGAGTCCATCGTGGCCGCCTACGACAACACGATCCTGTACACCGATTATTTTTTAAGCAAGACCATCGACCTGCTGCGCGCCGCCGCCGGGGAAGACGTCGACACGGCCATGCTGTACGTCTCCGACCATGGCGAGTCGCTGGGCGAGCACAACATGTACCTGCACGGCGCGCCCTGGATCATCTCGCCTCCCGAGCAGCGCCAGGTACCGATGATGCTGTGGCTGTCCGACGGCTTCCGCTCGCGCTTTCGCATCGACCGCAACTGCCTCGCAGCCCGCGCCGCCCAGCAGTTCTCGCACGATAACGTGTTCCACTCGGTGCTCGGCATGCTCAACGTCAGCACGGCCGTCTACAACCCGAAGCTGGATTTGCTGCAGCCGTGCAGCCGCGATTATTGAGGGCGAGCCTGTGCCACCCGCGCCTCGTCCACCATGCGCCGGATCGTCACGATGTTCACCACGGCGATCACCAGCTCGAGCGCCGTGCCGCCGATCGAACCGGTGATTACGTTATTCGCGATCCACAGCCCGGTGCCGCACAGCATCGCCACGCGCATCCTGACGCCCTCCATCAGGAACAGGGCGAGCGTCCCGATGCAGGAGGCGCCCAGCGGGAGCCAGTCGCTCCAGCGGGTGGCAAGCGCGAGGCCCAGCCCGAGGTTGGCGGCGATGACGAAGGCCGCGATCCACTTCGAGCGGGTATAGAGCGAGAGCACCGAGCGCAGCAGCGACATGGTCGAGCTGGCGACCGCGGTCGGCTTGCCGAGCAGCGCGAAATGGACGATGTAGGCCAGGCATTCGGCCGCCATGAAGAGCTTGAAGCGGCGGTCGTTCTTTTGGGCAAAGGAGCTGACGCCGAGCACGAAGGCCGCGTAGCCGACGCACTGCGCGGGGGAAAACCAATCTATCGTCATCGGAAAACGTGAGGGGAAGCAGTGCGCCACGCTGGCGCCGCAGGGGCAACTACGGATGGGTTGGCGGAAAGCGATTATACCCGCCTCATCGGTGCCTCCACCGTAGGGTGGACGGCTTTGCCGTCCACGCGTCCAACCACAGCTCAATACCTCGCGACAGATCACACGACGGTTGAACGCGTGCGCGGCATCCAGGCAGCGTGAGCGCCACGGCCCGGATATAGCCGCCCACCCTACAACACCGTCAGCGCAGCACCTGCAATTTCGTCTTCTTGCCCTTGCGATAGGTGTACAAGGTCAGCGCCGCATTGCGCAAATCTCCCTTGCGGTCGAAGGCGATGGTGCCGGTGATGCCTGGATGGCTGATGCTGGCCAGCGCCGGCAGGAACGTCGCGGGCGCGACTGAATTGGCTTTCTGCATGGCGGCGGCGAACACCATCACCGCATCGTAGGCATACGGCGCATAGGTCTGCACGGGCATCTTGTAGCGCTGGCGGTAGCGCTCGTTGAAGGCATTCAGGCCGGCCTCCTGGGCAGCGTCGACGCCGCCCGCCACCACGCAAAATACCTTGTCCTCGCCCAGCGCATCGCCCGCCAGCAGGGGCAGCTTTTCCGAGCAGATGCCGTCGCCGGAGACGAGTTTCGCGCGCAGGCCGAGCGCCTTCATCTGCTTGAGCATGGGGCCGGCCACGGCATCCATGCCGCCGTAGAAAATCACGTCCGGGTCGCGCGCGCGGATCTGGGTCAGGATGGCGTTGAAATCGGTCGCCTTGTCGTGGGTGAACTGGCGGCTGACGATGGCGGCCGCAGGCCCGGCGCGCTTGACGTTCTTGATGAACTCGTCGGCCAGGCCCTGCCCGAAAGCGGTGCGGTCGTCGATCACGGCGATCTTCTTCGCCTTCAGGTTGCCGATCGCGTACTTCGCCATCGTGCTGCCGACCAGGTTGTCATTGGCGACGACCCGGAACGCGGTCTTGAAGCCCTGGTTCGTGTAGAGCGGCGTGGTGGCGGCCGGCGAGATCTGGGGAATGCCCGCGTTCGCGTAGATCTTCGAGGCCGGCACCGTCGGGCCCGAGTTCAGGTGCCCGACCACCGCGGCCACGCGCGCATCGACCAGCTTTTGTGCGACGGCCGTGCCGGTCTTCGGATCGCTGGCGTCGTCTTCCGGCTGCAGCACCCATTTGATCTTCTGCCCGCCAATGGTCAGGCCTTTGGCATTGAGCTCGTCGATGGCCATGCGCGCGCCGTTTTCGATGTCCTTGCCCTGGTGGGCGCCCGGCCCCGAGAGCGGGGATGCGGTGCCGATCTTGACGACGGTCTGCGCCTGGGCGGCCGGCGCAAGACCGGAAGCGAGCAGGCAGGCAAGGAAGATGGCGCGAAGTCGCATGGCAATTCCCGGAAAAGAGTTGCACCAATTGTAATGCTGGGCGGGTGAATGGCCGAAAAAGCAATCGTGCACGCCGCAAGCGCGTGCGGCACCTTGCCAAGTTTCTGATATATTTTGTGCAATAAATTTCCAGCAATAGTCAATCGCATCGCACCATCTCAAGGATCCATCATGAGCACCAAGAACATACCTCGCGCCATCTTCGTCCTGGGCAGCCTGCTTGCGCTGGCGGGCATGAGCGGTTGTGCGACGGTCGTGCAGGGCGAGTACCAGGTCGTCGCCGTGCAGACCCTGACCCCGGCCGGCGACGTCGGCGGCGTGAACTGCCAGGTCATGAACAAGAAGGGCATTCATTACGTCACCACGCCCGCCAGCCTGTCGGTCTACCGCGACGCCAGCCCAATGCGGGTCACCTGCGAGAAACCGGGCCTGCCGACAACGGTTGCAACCTTCAAGCCGCGGCCCAAGCCGCTGGTGGCCGGCAACATCCTGCTGCCGATCGGCGTGCTGGTCGACCACGTTACGGGGGCCGGCTACGGCTATCCCGAGGTGATGCAGGTGACGATGACGGGCGGCGAGACCGATGCGACGAAGGATTCGCGCTGGGCGCCATGGTGGAGCATGCCGGGCAACAAGAAGTAAGGACTACGGCGCTTTTCCCTCGCGTAAATATTTGCAACTTTCAGTAGCTATTTGTGCAATAATTTTCCTATAAGAATTAGCTGGCGTAGTCCGGCATTACTGGGGAGAGGGAAATGAGCACAAAGAAAATGATTCGGGCAAGTCGCGGTGTGGGCATCGTGCTGGCATTGGCCGGCCTGACCGGCTGCGCGTCGATCGTGAACGGCACCAACCAGGTCGTATCGGTCGAGACCCGTGCGGCGACCGGCAGCGTCCAGGGCGCCAGCTGCAAGCTGCAGAACGACAAGGGCGTGTACTACGTCACCACGCCGGGCACCGTGACGGTCCACCGCGCTTACGGCGACATGGTCGTCACCTGCGACAAGTCGGGCCTGCCGACCAGCGTCGCGACCTTCAAGTCGTCGACCAAGGGGATGCTGGCCGGTAACATCATCTTTGGCGGGGCGATCGGCGCCGGCGTCGACATGGCCTCGGGCGCGGCCTACGACTATCCTGCCCTGCTGCAGATCATGATGAAGGACGGGATCACCGACGCGACGGCGACCGCCCTGCCGGCGCCGGCCGCGACAGCGCCGGTGGCGGTGGCGGGCGGCTCGAACTGAGCGAAGGCCGCATCGGCAAAAAAAACGCCAACCCGAGGGTTGGCGTTTTGTATTCCAGTCTCGCTTACGCTGCGATCAAGCCGCCTTGTCCAGCGTCGGATAATCGATATACCCCACTTCGCCGTGCGTGTAGAAGGTCTGCGGGTTCGGCACGTTCAGCGGCGCATTCTGCTGCAGGCGCTGCACCAGGTCCGGATTGGCGATGTAGAGGCGGCCGAAGGCCACCGCATCGGCCGCGCCCGATTCCACCGCATCGATCGCCATCTCGCGGGTGTAGCCGTTGTTGGCGATGTAGGTGCCTTGATAGGCCCGGCGCGCCCAGGCGAAATCGAAGCCCGGCACGTCGCGCGGACCGCCGGTCGCGCCTTCGATGAAGTGGATGAAGGCGATGCCGCGCTTGTTCAGTTCTTCGATCAGGTGGGCGAACAGGGCTTGCGGGTTGCTGTCCGCCAGGTCGTTGGCCGGGGTCACCGGCGACAGGCGGATGCCCACGCGGCCGGCGCCGATTTCGGCCACCACCGCATCGACCACCTCGAGGGCAAAGCGGCAGCGGTTCTCGATCGAGCCGCCGTATTCGTCGGTGCGCTTGTTGGCGCCGTCGCGCAGGAACTGGTCGATCAGGTAGCCGTTGGCGCCATGCAGTTCGATGCCGTCGAATCCGGCGCGGATCGCGTTGGCGGCGCCGCGGCGGAATTCCTCGACGATGTCCTTGATCTCATCGAGCGCCAGCGCGCGCGGCTCGACCACGTCGACCTTGCCGGCGCGGGTGTAGGCGACCACTTTCGGCGCCACCGCGGACGGGGCAATCGGCTGCACGCCGCCGGTCAGGTTCGGGTGGGTCACGCGGCCCACGTGCCAGATCTGGGCAACGATCTTCGAGCCGGCCTCGTGCACGGCCTGCGTGATCGGCTTCCAGCCTTCGACCTGGGCGTCCGAATAGATGCCGGGCGTGGCCATGTAGCCCTTGCCGACCGGGGACACCTGCGTGCCTTCGCTGATGATCAGGCCGGCGTTGCTGCGCTGGCGGTAGTATTCGATGTTCATGGCGCTGCCCGGCACGTCGCCGGCCGGCTCGTCGGCGCGGCTGCGGGTCAGCGGGGCCATCACGACACGGTTCGCGACCTCGATGTCGCCGATGCGGGTAGGTTGAAACAGTTTCTGGGTCATGTCCGGTCCGTTTCCATATAAATAAGTTGGTATCAGGGCCGCCGGTCGCTGTGCCCTTGCGAGGCAATTGCCGGCAGCCGCTACAGTTAGCAGTATGAGTATTCCTGGCGGCGCTGGGTAGACCGCACGAATGATATGATCTATTCCTGACAGGAATGAATGGAGCAAGGATGGATCGCCTGCGTTTGATGGAAACCTTTGTCCGGGTCGTCGAGACCGGCAACTTCTCGGCCGTCGCGCGCGAGGAGCGCAGCACCCAGTCGGCGATCAGCAAGCAGGTGCAGGCGCTGGAAACCCTGCTCGGCGCCAAGCTGCTGGTGCGCTCCACGCGCAGCCATGCGCTGACCGAAGCGGGCAAGCGTTACTACGAGCGCTGCCGCCAGGTGCTCGACACGCTCGAGGAAGCCCGGGTCGAGATCCAGCGCACCGAAAACGAGATCTCGGGCGTGCTGCGGGTGGCGGCGCCCGTTTCGTTCGGGCGCCTGCACATCGTGCCGCGCCTGAACGCGTTTTTCGCGCGCTACCCGCAGCTGAAGATCGACCTGCAACTCGACGACAGTTTCGTCGACCTGGTGGTGGGCGGCATCGACGTCGCCTTCCGCGTGGGCGAACTGAAGGACAGCCGCCTGATCGCGCGCCGCATCGGCACCGCGCACCGCGCCGCCCTTGCCTCTCCCGATTACCTGGCCCGGCATGGAGAACCGCAGCACCCGAACGAGCTGCGCGACCACCAGTGCATCGTCTACACGGGCCTGGCCAACCTCAACGAGTGGCATTTCCAGGACGAGGACGGAACCGGGCACGCGGTGCACGTCAACGGCCACCTGCAGTCGAACAGTTCGGAAGCGATCCGCCAGGCCGTGGTCGAGGGACTCGGCATCTGCTACACGCCGCAGTGGGTGTACGGCGACGACATCCGCGCCGGCCGCGTGAAACCGATCCTCACGCGCTTCAGGCTGCCGGCGCTGCCGCTGAACGTCGTGTTCCAGCCGGCGCGCCGCCCCTCGCTCAAGATCGGCCACTTCGTCTCCTTCTTCGCCGAGGAGTTTGCGCGCGATCCGGACATTTCGCCGATGCTGGCCGGCCAGGAAGGCGAGACGCTGGGCAGCCTGGGCACGGCCCGGACATACGCCGCCAAGTCTTAGAGCGCCTAACAAAACCTCCATAGCTGCGTTGCAGCTCCTCGCCGTACAGTCGTACTGTCTTCGTCGCTGCGTCGGGTGGCCGCATCCCTTGCTCTGAAGGTTTTGTTAGGCGCTCTTAAGCCGGGCTTACGGACGATCGCCAGGCACGCCGCCCGGCGCCGGGCTGGAGTATGCTGTTCGCCAGACCAACCCGCCTTGCCCGACGTTTCCCGACCTTGACGCCGATGTTCCGTTCCCTCTCCGCCTGCGCTGCGGCCTCCCTTGCCATCCTGCTGCCCGGCGCGGCCCATGCGCAGGAAGACGCGCGCCTCGTCGCCCTGATCAACGACTACCGCGCCGCGCCGGCCAGTTGCGAAGGACGCCAGGCGCGGGCGCCGGCCCTGCGCCGCCACGCCGCGCTGGCGCGCGTGCGCATCGGTCCCGGGACCATTCCCGAATCGGCGCTCGAACAGGCCGGCTATTACGCCGTCCAGTCCGACATCATTTTCGTCGGCGGCGCGCCCGATGCCGCCGCCGCAATGGACGTGATCCGCCAGCCCTACTGCCGCGCGCTGCGCAATGCGAACTTCGCCGACATCGGCGTTACCCGCCGCGGCGAGGAGTGGACGATCGTGCTGGCGCAACCGATGGCGCCGCTGGCGCTGCCGGCGCAGGAAGTCGTGGGACGCCAGATCCTCGACGCAGTGAACGCGGCGCGCGCCGTGCCGCGCAGCTGCGGCACGCGCGCCTTCGGGCCGGCCGCGCCGGTGGCCTGGAACGGCGCGCTGGCCGCCGCCGCCGTGGCCCACAGCCGCGACATGGCGGCCCACCGCCACTTCGCGCACAAGGGCACCGACGGCAGCGAGGTGGCGGCACGCGCCGCGCGCGAAGGCTACCGCTATCGCATGATCGGGGAAAACATCGCGGCCGGGCACACCTCGGCACAGGAAGCGGTGGCGGGATGGATCGAGAGCCCGGGCCACTGCGCCAACCTGATGAACCCGGCGTTTACGGAGATGGGGGCGGGCTACGACATCAGCCGGGCGAGGATGCCGGGCTTTGCGTACTGGACGCAGGTGTTCGGGGTGCCGAGATAAGACACGTAGGGTGGACGGCTTTGCCGTCCACGCGTTCAACCGGCTAACGCATTGACGCGAGGTTTCAGACGCTGGTTGAACGCGTGGGCGGGAGACCCGCCCACCCTACGTCCCAGAGCGTTACGAGAACGGGGCACAAAAGCCCCCGTCTCTTACCAGAAAATCACACGCTCTTCCGGCTTCAGGTACATCTTGTCGCTCGGCTTGACCTGGTAGGCATCGTAGAAGCCCGGATGATTGCGCAAGCTGCCGTTGACGCGGAATTCCGACGGCGAGTGCGGGTCGGATTTCACCTGCGAGATCAGGGCGGCGTCGCGCGCCTTGCCGCGCCGGGCCTGGGCCAGGCCCATGAACAGGCGCTGCTCGGCGCTGAAGCCGTCGATCACCGGCGCCGGCTTGCCGGCCAGGGAGATCTGGTAGGCGCGGCTGGCCATGATGGCGCCGGCGGCGTCGGCGATGTTCTCGCCCAGCGTCAGTTCGCCGTTCACGTTAAAGCCCGGCAGCGGGCTGTAGGCGCCGTACTGGGCCACCAGCATCTTGCCGCGCGCCGCGAATTTCTCCGCGTCCTCTTTCGTCCACCAGTTGCGCAGGTTGCCGTCGCCGTCGAACTGCGAGCCCTTGTCGTCGAACGCGTGGCTGATCTCGTGGCCGATCGAGATGCCGACCGAGCCGTAGTTGACGGCCGGTTCGGCGTCCGCGTCGTACAGCGGGTACTGCAGGCGCGCGGCCGGGAACACGACTTCGTTCAGGGTCGGGCTGTAATAGGCGTTGACGGTCTGCGGCGACATGCTCCAGGCGGCGCGGTCGACCGGCTTGCCCAGTTTATTGATGCCGTACGCGTGGCCGAACTCGCGCGAACGCATCACGTTGCCGACCAGGTCGCCCTTGGCGATCTTCAGCGTCGAGTAATCGCGCCACTTCTCCGGGTAGCCGATCTTCGCGTTCATCTTTGACAGCTTCAGTTGCGCCTGCTTCTTGGTGTCCTCGCTCATCCAGTCGAGCTTCTCGATGCCTTCGCGGAAGGCGATGACAAAATTCTTCACCATCGCCTCGACCTGCTGCTTGCGCTCGGCCGGGAAGTGCTTCTCGACATAGACCTTGCCGACGATTTCGCTCAGGTCGCGGTTGACCTGGGCAATCGCCAGCTTCTCGATCGCGCGGTTTTCCTTCGCGCCCGACAGCACGCCGCCGCGGAAGGCGAAGCTCTCGTCCACGAAAGGCTGCGACAGGTAAGGCGCATAGCTGCTGAGCAGGCGGAATTCGAAATACGGGCGCCAGGTCTCGACCGGCGTGCCGGCGATCAGCTTGTCCAGGCCCGCCAGGTAGCTCGGCTGGCTGACGATGAGCGAGTCGACCTTGCCGGCGACGCCGGTGCCCTTCATCCAGGCATTCCAGTCGAAGCCCGGCATCAGTTCCTTCAGCTGGGCGAACGAGAGCTTGTTGTAGCGCTTGACCGGGTCACGGTTCTCGACCGCGCTCCACTGCACGCGCGCGATCTCGGTTTCCAGCGCCAGGATCTGCGCCGCCTTGGTGGCCGCGTCCGCGTGGCCGGCCAGCGCCAGCATCTTTTCGATGTGCGCCTGGTACTTGCCGCGGATTTCCTTCAGGCGCGCTTCATCGGCCAGGTAGTAGTCGCGGTTCGGCAGGCCCAGGCCCGACTGGCTGACCGAGACCACGAGGCGGGTCGAGTCGCGGTTGTCCTGGCCGACGTACATGTCGAGCGGTGCGCCGGCGCCGATGCGCGAGAAGTGTGCCGACAGGGCGGCGATGCCGCGCGTGTCCTTCAGCGCCTGCACGCGCACCAGTTCCTTCTTCAGCGGCGCCAGGCCGAGCGCATCGCGGCGCGCCTGGTCGACGTAGCTGGTGTAGTAGTCGCCCATCTTCTGCACCTGCGATCCCGCCTTCGCGCTTTTCTCGGCAGCGGCGCCCTCGATGATGGCGCGGATCTGGCCCTCGACCTTGTCCTGGGCGACGTTGAAGGCGCCCCAGCTCGAGCGGTCCGACGGGATCTCGACGTCTTTCAGCCATTTGCCCTGGCTGTAACGGAAGAAGTCGTCCTGTGCGCGCACGCCGGTATCGATGGCCGCGACGTCGACGCCGGAGGCGGAAGAGACAGCGGTGGCGGTGGCGGCAGGGGCCGGGACAGCTTCATGCGCGCCGGCGTGGGAGGCGACGGCAAACAGCCCCGCGATCAGACTGCTGCACAAGGTACGCTTCATGGAATCTCCGTATTGGAATTGTTGTGGGTGGTGTGGTCGAACCGGCCGATGCTAATGCAAAAGGCAGAGCCTGCCAAGGGACGGCGGCGCGATTCATGGACGTGTGTCGTTTTGCAGAACGCCTGTATGTACGGGCCGTATGCAAAATCGGCCGGTGCGCGGGCGCGCTCGGGACGGGAAACGGCAGGGGCGGAAAACGCCAGCCGCAACGGCGGCTCAGCGCCGGAACAGCCAGAGGAGGATGCTGACCACGATCGAGATGACGATGCAGGTAACGATCGGAAAGCTGAAGCTGAACCCTTCGCGTACGACATGGATGTCGCCAGGCAGGCGGCCGAAGGGCAGACGGCGCAGCCAGGGCTAGGCGACGCCGATCGCGGCGATCGCCAGGCCGAGGATGATCAGCGTGCGCTGCATGGCGCAACCTGTGCAAGGGCGAACATGGGACAGCGTACAGACGCCTGCCGGCGGTTCGCCTGTTGCCCGTCTTCCTGCTTGTTTTCCATACGCCATCTCCTCCGCCATGCGCCACAAACCTGCCGTGCGATTGTGCCCAAGTCGTGTCGCTTGCGGCGCGCCGCAGGCACGGCAGCGGTGCGTCGTCCTTCAAGACCCCGGTGCTACACTGGCCTCGACGCAAGGGCGGCCGACACATCTGCATGCGGTCGCCGCTTGCTCGCTTTTACGCTCGTTCCCACGCCCGCTGCGCCGTACCGGGCGCTGGAGACCGAACCTCATTCACGACCAATAACCAACAGGGGGTAGCATGCCAACAACCTGGATCATTACGGCCAACGCGGGCCGCGCGCGATTCTTCTGCGAGAACGATCCGGCAGAACCGCTGCAGGAACTGGAAGACATGGTGAACAACGGCGCGCGCCTGCGCACCCAGGAATCCGAGACCGACAGGCTGGGACCGAAGGCGGCCGGGAAGAGCAGCCACAGCATCGGCACCGGCCAGAGCGGTATCGCGGCCCACAACAACGCCCCATCCGCCGGATCGGGCGCTCCGACCTCGATGTACGAGCCGAACCAGACGCCAGCCGAGCACGCAACCGAATTGTTTGCGAAAGATATCTCTCAATTCCTGATGAAAGCCCACCAGGAAGGCCGCTATGACCGGATCGTATTGTCCGCCTCCCCGCAATTCCTGGGCAGCCTGCGCAATAACTTCGATCCGCACCTGAAGCCGTTGATCAAAATGGAAATCAACAAGGATTACACCAACGTGGCGGTCAGCCAGTTGCGTGAAACCCTCGCGGCGCAACAGGCCAAGTCGGAGTAGGTCCGGCCAGGCATGTCCCGTAACGCCAACCCTGACCGGTTGGCGTTTTTTTTTGCCGCCAGGCGGCAGGATGCGACGCGTGCGGCCATGTCCGCCGCGGCGCCCTACCATGTCGATATCGACAAACACGAAAGAGCCCTCATGACGACACGACCTGCCACCCTGTTGAAAGGCACCCTGCTGGTTTCCCTGGTACTGCTGGGAATGAAAGCCTGGGCCGCCAGCCCTGCCCCGGCCGCGCGCGGCGAACTGCAAACGATCCCCGCGCTCGACCTGCCGCGCTACCTGGGCACCTGGTACGAAATCGCCAAGTTCCCGAACCGTTTCCAGCGCAAGTGCACCGGCTTCACCACGGCCACCTATACGGCGATGAGCGACGGCCGGGTCCAGGTCGAGAACCGCTGCCGCCTGGCCGACGGCGGCATGGACGTGGCGACCGGGGTGGCGCGCCAGGTCGGCGGCGCCACCTCGCCGCAACTGAAGGTGCGCTTCGCGCCGGCGATCTTCTCCTTCATCCCGCTGGTCTGGGGCGACTACTGGGTCGTCGACCTCGACCGCGACTACACGCTGGCCGCGGTCAGCGAACCGGGCCGCGACTACCTGTGGATCCTGTCGCGCACGCCCACCGTCGACAAGGCGGCCTACGACGCGCTGCTGGCGCGCCTCGCCGCCCAGGGACTCGACATCGGCAAGCTCGAACCCACGCCGCAGCAATAAGGGACGCCGCCATGATCGTGCGCGAGCGGCCTTCGGGCCTGGGCCTGTTCCTGACGATGCGCGGCTCGATCCTGCCCAGCATCCGCAACAGCCTGCTCGTCACCACCGCGCTGGCGATCGTCGTCACCCTCAGCCACGGCCAGGTCTGGCACGAGAAGATCACGCTCACCACGACGCCCTTCACGCTGATGGGCCTGCCGCTGGCGATCTTCCTCGGCTTTCGCAACAATTCCGCCTATGACCGCTACTGGGAAGGCCGCAAGCTCTGGGGCGAACTCGTGCTCAGGAGCCGCAACCTCGCGCGCCAGTGCCTGACGCTGGTCGAGCCCGGCCGTGCCTTCGTGCCCGGCGCAGGCGACATCCGCGAGCGCATGGTGCGCCGCGCAGTCGCCTACGCGCACGCGCTGCGCCACCACCTGCGCGGCAGCGACCCGGCGCTTGACGTCGCCCCGCTGCTGGGCGCCGACGAATGGCTGCGCGCGCGCGAGGCGCCGAACCTGCCGGTGTTTTTAACCCATGCCATGGGCGCCGACCTGGCGCGCTGCCTGCACGAAGGCCGGGTTGACCCGCTGCTGGCGGCCTCGCTCGACGCATCGGTCTCGGCCATGGTCGGCATCGGCGCCGGCTGCGAGCGCATCCGCAACACGCCGATTCCGTTTTCCTACACCCTGCTGCTGCACCGCACCGCCTACCTGTACTGCTTCCTGCTGCCCTTCGGCCTGGTCGACACGATCGGCTACCTGACGCCGTTCGTGGTGGCGATCGTGGCCTATACCTTCTTCGGCCTGGACGCGCTCGGCGACGAGATCGAGGAACCATTCGGCGTGGCGCCCAACGACCTGCCGCTCGACAGCATCTGCCGCACCATCGAGATCGACCTGCGCCACGCCCTGGGCGAGGCCGACCTGCCGCCGCCACTGAAACCGGTCAACTCCTGGCTGCGCTGACTTGCCGGACAGGCAATACCCCGTTTGCGCTCCCCCAGCGGGGCTCTGGGTGTTCCGTTGCCCTACCGCCACAATTCGCCGGCAACATGTAAATCTTGGCGACGAAATGGAGAGGAAATGCAAGAATTGGTGACATTTTCCACGTGGAAATACCACCGATTCATCGTTCCCTCTCAAGCGTGCAAGGTCGTCCATGAAGCTGAACAACTACAAGATCCGTACCCTCCTGGCCGCCGGTTTCGGCACCGTGCTGGCATTGATGCTGGTGCTGGTCGGCGTCAGCCTGGCGCAGAACCAGAAGGTCGATGCGCTCAGTGCGCGCCTGCTGGGTGAGAGCGCCCGGCATACCGACCGGCTCGAGGAATGGCTGACCATTGTCGAAGTCAACGCGGCGCGCACGCTCGCGGTGGCGCGGCTGAACGACGCGGCCGCCGAGAAATTCTTCCTCGATGCGATGGCGGTGTCCTCGAAACGCGCGGACGTGCTGCAAAAGGCGGTCGGCGAGAGCGTGAAGGACGATGCCCAGGCGGGCGCACTGTTCGCCCGGGTGCAGGCGGCACGCCAGGCCTATGTCACGGCGCGCAAGAGCGCCTTCAAGCAGAAGGCCGACGGAGACACCGCGGCGGCGGCGGCCTTCTTCGAGACCGACATGGTCCCGAAGGTGGGCGCCTACGTCGGCAGCCTGCGCGACATGGTCGAGTACCAGAAGCAAGCCGTGGCCGCCGACAGCGCCGCCATCGGCGAAGCCTTTGCAGCCAGCCGCAACCTGCAGCTGGCACTGTCAGGCATCGCGCTGCTGGCGGGGATCGGCTTTGCCGCCTTGATCGGCCGCGCGATCGCCGCGCCGGTGCGCGAGGCGCTGGCGGTGGCGCAAACCGTCGCGCAAGGCGACCTGAGCAGCCGTATCGAAGGCGGCGGCACCAGCGAAACGGGCGCGCTGATGGGCGCGCTCAAGGACATGAACGACAAGCTGGTAGGCATCGTCAGCCAGGTGCGCGGCGGCACGGACACGATTGCCAGCGCCGCCGACCAGATCTCGGCCGGCAACCTCGAGCTGTCGGCGCGCACCGAGCAGCAGGCCAGCTCGCTCGAGGAAACCGCTTCCTCGATGGAAGAACTGACCTCGACCGTGCGCCAGAACGCCGACAATGCCCGCGCCGCCAACGCGCTGGCGCAATCGGCCGCCAGCGTGGCCGGGCGCGGCGGCGACACCGTCCAGCGCGTGGTGCAGACGATGGATGCGATCACCGCGTCCTCGAAGAAGATCGTCGACATCATCGCCGTCATCGACGGCATCGCCTTCCAGACGAATATCCTGGCGCTGAACGCGGCGGTCGAGGCGGCGCGCGCCGGCGAGCAGGGCCGCGGCTTTGCCGTCGTCGCCTCCGAGGTGCGCACCCTGGCCGGGCGTTCGGCCGGCGCCGCGAAGGAGATCAAGGCCCTGATCGGCGACTCCGTGGACAAGGTCGGGGAAGGCAGCCGCCTGGTGTCGGAAGCCGGCGCGACGATGCAGGACATCGTCGAGAGCATCGGCCGCGTCACCACGATCATGTCCGACATCGCGCTGGCCAGCCAGGAACAGTCGGCCGGCATCGAACAGGTGAACGGGGCGATCGCGCAGATGGACCAGGTCACCCAGCAGAATGCGGCGCTGGTCGAGGAGGCGGCCGCGGCGTCGGAGGCGATGCGCGAGCAGGCTTATGCACTGTCGCAACTGGTGTCGACCTTCCGCTTCGACGAGGACGCAGCCGCGACGGCCGGCGCCGCCGCGCAGGTACCGGCGCCTGCGCCGGCCAGGGCCGCGCTGGTGCTGCGCCACGCGGCCTGAGGCAGGGAGCTGATGCACGTGCCCTGTCCCCGCGCGGGACGGCGCGTTATACTCGCCGCTTTGGATTGCCCCTTCCCATGACTGCCCTGCCGCCCTGCCCCGCCTGCCACTCCACCTATACTTACGAGGACGGCAGCAACCTGGTCTGCCCCGAATGCGGGCATGAATGGACGGCGCAAGCCGGCGCCGCTGCCGAGACGGCGCGCGTGTACCGCGACGCGTCCGGCAACCTGCTGCAGGACGGCGATACGGTGACCGTCATCAAGAACCTGAAACCAAAGGGCTCCGGCGGCGTCATCAAGCAGGGAACGAAGGTCAAGAACATCCGCCTGGTCGACGCCGACCACGATATCGACTGCAAGATCGACGGCTTCGGGGCGATGAGCCTGAAAACGGAGTTCGTGCGCAAGGTGTGACCGCCGCACCCTTCGTTCATATGCAATGAACGCAAACACCAGCCCTCGGCTGGTGTTTTTTTTGCCCGCGCAGGACGCGGGCCTGGCAGGCGCGCAGGGTCAGTAGCCGCGGCCGCTGGTGCCGCCGCCGGTACCGGTGCTGGTGCCGGAGGTGCCGGTGCCGGTCGTGCCGCTGGTGCCTGTAGTGCCCGACGTACCGCTCGTGCCGCTGGTGCCCGACGTACCGCTCGTGCCCGAGGTGCCGGTCGTCCCGCTCGTACCCGTGGTGCCGCTCGTACCCGTGGTGCCGGTCGTGCCGCTGGTGCCCGTCGTGCCGCTCATGCCGCTGGTGCCGCTCATGCCGCTGGCGCTGCCGACGCCCTTCGCGCCGCCGGCCGTGCCCGTCGCGCTGCTGGTGCCCATGGAGCCGCTGTCCATCGTACCGGTCGTGCCGCTGGTGCCGCTGGTGCCGCTGGTGCCCGTCTCCATCGAGCCGCTGGTGCCGCTCGTACCCGAGGTACCGCTGGTGCCGCTCGTACCCGAGGTGCCGCTCGTGCCAGTAGTGCCGCTATCGCTGGTACCCGTGGTGCCGGTGCCCGCCGCGCCGCTGGCGCTGGAGCCGGTCGTGCCGCTGCTGCTCGTGCCGCTGCTGCTCGAGCCGCTGTCGGACTTGCTGCTCTTGTGTTTCTTCTGCTTCTTCTTGCTCTTGGTGGTGGTGTCGGTATCGGAGCTCTGGCTGCTTGCCTGCGAACCGGAACCGCTCGTCTGGGCGCTGGCGTTGAACGGCATCGTCATCGCCGCCGCGACCGAGGCGCCAAGCAGTGCTTTCAACAGTTTATGCATTTTCATATCTATCTCCTAATATCCTGGGGGCTAAAATCTCAACAATATCAACGACATAGTTGAGGGGGCGAGTGTAGAGAGGTCGACATGAGGGCAGCGCGCGTTAGCCTCCTGGAAATTAAATCGCCTCCGTTCAGGGGGAGGCAAGCGCCGGCGCGGCCCCTTGCGGAGCCAGTTGCGCGGCCAGTGCGGAAAGGGTGCCCAGCTCGGTGTACAGCGGCAGCACATTGCCCTTGTCGTCCGGGTAGACGCGGTTCGACAGGAACACATAAAAGGTGCCGGACCCGGGGTCGATCCAGAGCACGCAGCCGGTGAAGCCCGTGTGGCCGTAGCTGCCCACCGGGAACAGCGTGCCGCGCGGGCGCTGGGCGAAGGGCGAGTCGATGTCCATCCCCATGCCGCGCAGGGCGGCGATGCCGGGCGGCGTCTGCACCGTGCTCAGCAGGCGAACGCTCTCGCGCGACAGCACCCGCACGCCATCGAGCTCGCCCTCGCCCAGCAGCATGCGCGCGTAGCGGGCCAGGTCGTGCGCCGTGCTGAAGACGCCGGCGGAACCGGCCACGCCGCCCATCCGGCGCACGGTCGGGTCGTGCACCACGCCTTGCAGGGCGGCGCCCGCGGGCAGGTCGGCGTGCGGCGCCACCGGGCCGGCAAGCGGCGCCCGGTACGTCGGCGCGATGCCGTGCGCCGGCATGCGGCGCAGTGGCAGATAACCGGTGTCCTTCATCCCGAGCGGGGCGTAGATGCGCTGGCGCGCGAACTCGTCGAGGGCAATGCCGGACACGCGCTGCACGAGCTGGCCGAGCAGCACGTAATTGATGTCCGAATAGATGAAGTCCGTGCCGGGCGCCCCTTTGGCGGGCTGGGCACAGGCCAGCGCCAGGGCCGCGGCGTCGCCGCTCCAGGGCGTTTTGGAACGCAGCCCGGCCGCCAGGCCCGAGGTATGCGTCAGCAGCTGGCGCACCGTGATGGCGTCCTTGCCGTGGCCGGCGCACTCGGGGAAATAGGTCACGAGCTTCGCTTCCAGGTCGAGCTTGCCGTCCTCGGCCAGCAGCAGGACCGCCGGCGCGGTGGCCAGCACCTTGCTGAGCGAGGCGGCGTCGAACACGGTGTCCGGCGTCACGCCTGCTGCGCCGGGCTCGTAGCCGAAGCGGCCGTAGGCGCGCTGGTGCACCGCGCCGCGCCGTTCCAGGTGGAAGACCGCGCCCGGGATCTGGCGCTGCGCGATGGCGGCCTCGATGGCGGCGTCGATCCGCGCGAACTGGCTGCTGTCGAGCGGAGGCCGGATGCCGGCAGTGCCGGGCAGGCCGGCGCAGCCGGCAAGGAGCATGGCGAGGCAGGCGGTGGCGATGGCGGCCGGCCGCCTGGACAGCGCCCGCAGGGAGGGACGACGCATAAAAAAACACCTTGGAAGGAGCAGATGAGGCGCGCCCCGGGAAGGCCGGCGCAGGAAGTCAACGCGGCCATGATAGGTAAGCAATTTTTGCTGGTCAATCTTTACACGGCCAGGGCCGCGCAGCCCCGTTTTTCGACCCGGACAGCGGGAAAAAACCCATCGGCGTATCATGCGGCTCATGATTCCCTTTTCCATACTCGACCTCTCGCCCATCGCCGAAGGCAGCGATGCGCGCGCTTCTTTCCACCATTCGCTCGACCTCGCCCAGCACGGCGAGCGCTGGGGCTACAACCGTTTCTGGCTGGCCGAACACCATGGCATGCCGGGCATCGCCAGCGCCGCCACCTCGGTGCTGATCGGCTATGTCGCGGCCGGCACCTCGACGATTCGCGTCGGCGCCGGCGGCATCATGCTGCCGAACCACTCGCCGCTCGTGATCGCCGAACAGTTCGGCACGCTCGAGTCGCTGTTCCCGGGCCGCATCGACCTGGGCCTGGGCCGCGCCCCCGGTTCCGACCACATCACCGCGCGCGCCCTGCGCCGCAATCTGGCCTCGGACGCCGACGAATTCCCGCAGGACGTCCTCGAACTGCAGGATTATTTTGCCGATTCGCCGCGTCGCTCGGTGAAAGCCATCCCGGGCGCGGGCCTGGACGTGCCGCTGTGGATCCTCGGTTCCAGCCTGTTCGGCGCCCAGCTCGCCGCCCACCTCGGCCTGCCCTACGCCTTTGCCTCGCATTTCGCGCCGCAGATGATGATGCAGGCCATCGACATGTACCGCGCCAACTTCAAGCCCTCGAGCCAGCTCGACAAGCCCTACGTCATGCTCGGCTTTAACGTGTTCGCGGCCGACACCGACGAGGAAGCCCGTTACCGCGCCACCTCGATGCAGCAGGCCTTCGTGAACCTGCGCAGCGGCCGCCCGACGCGGCTGCAACCCCCGGTGCGCGGCTACCTCGAAGCGCTCGCCCCGGCGGAACGCGCGATGCTCGACAGCGTGCTGTCGTGCTCGGCCATCGGCTCGCCCGAGACCGTGGCGGCCCAGATGAAGGCCTTCATCGCCCACACCCGCCCCGACGAGCTGATGATCACCTCGCAGATCTTCGACCACGCCGCGCGCTTGCGCTCGTACGAGATCACGGCGCAGATCCGCGAAGCGGCGTAAGGGTTTCGTAGGGTGGGCGGCTATACCCAAGAGTGAGTGATCACGCGCCGGATGCGCCGCCCACGCGTTCAACGAACGGTGGAACTCCACGAAAGTTCACCTGCCGCTTGAACGCGTGAGCGGGAAACCCGCCCACCCTACGCGTCAGGCGTCCCCGGTTCCGGCCTGGAGGGCGTCGATCAACTCCCGCGTCGTGCGCACCCGTCCCATCACCCTAAAAGTATTACGGCACGCAAACTCATGCGCCTCGGCCGTGATACCGCTCATCGCATCCTCGGCAAACACCAGCGCATAACCCCGGTCATGGGCAGCGCGCGCCGTCGATTCGACACCGAAATTCGTGACGATGCCGCCCAGCACCAGCGTCCTGATGCCGCGCCGCCGCAGTAACTGGTCGAGCTCGGTGCCGTAGAAGGCGCCCCACTGGCGCTTGGTGATCACGATGTCGGTCGCCTCGACCCCGGCGCTGTCGGCCAGGTGCGAGGCGTCCGGCGGCGGCGGGGGCGCGCCGGGCGGGCGCAGCGGCGCGTCGCTCGGGGGCATCTGCAGCTCGTTCATCAGCACCCGCACATAGATCACCATCGCGCCGCGGTTGCGCATTTCCTGCGCCAGCAGCACGCAGTTGCCCACCACCTGCTCCGCGGAATGGGGCGCCAGTTCGCGCGCCACATTCCCGTTTTGCAGGTCGATCAGCACCAGCGCGGTGCCGGCCAGGTCGATCGGGAAATCGCTCATCGCATCCTCCTCCTTTGGCCCGAGTATCCGGGAAAGCCACCGGCTCCGGCGCGCAAGTGCCTCAGGACTTGTCCGGCACGATGCGCAGGATGCGCGGGCGGCACCGGCTGGACCTTGCCGCCCGCGACCAGGTGCAGCGTGCCTTCCTTGCCGGTGACGAGGATGCGGCCGTCCGGCAGCCAGGCCATGCCCCAGGCCTGCGGCAGCGCGTCGGTGACGGTCTCGGCGCGCCAGCCCTTGACCTCCTGCGGCGCCCCGGTGGCCGCGACCTGGGCCAGCACGGGCTGGACGGCGCACGAGATAACGAAAGCAGCGCCGGCTCGGCGTGCAAGTTGGCTGAATTGCATGCAAGTCTCCTTTAAAAGTTATTAACCTTCCGTCATCTTGTCGCATTTCTCCCGCATTCACTGCAAAGATAACGAAATCGGGGTATCATCTTCGATTCTGAACCTGCTTAAAGGATGCTCACTAATGAACCAGCGACGCTCTTTCCTCAAAGGCTCTGTTGCACTCGCTTCCATGATCGGCGTGCCGGCGCTGGCAAAAGCTGCCCAGCCCGCGCAAGGTGAACGTGTTCTGCGCCTGTACAACACGCATACGGGCGAAAGCCTGAAGAGCGTCTTTTGGGCAGAGGGCCAGTTCATTCCGGACGCACTGCAGGACATCAACAAACTGCTGCGCGACCACCGCAACAACAAGATCGCGCCGATCGATCCGGAGCTGCTCCTGCTCGTCAACCAGGTAGGCGACAAGCTTGGCGCAGGCCAGCAACTGCACATCATTTCGGGCTACCGCTCGCCGGAATCGAACGCCAAGCTGCATGCCAACAGCAGCGGCGTGGCCAAGCGCAGCATGCACATGGACGGCAAGGCCATCGACATCCGCCTGCCGGGCAAGAACCTCGCCCAGCTGCACAAGGCAGCCATGTCCCTGCGCGGCGGCGGCGTCGGGTATTACCCGGACTCGCAGTTCGTGCACATGGACACCGGCCGCGTCCGCTACTGGTAAGCGCCATGCGGCCAGTCTTGTACGACCTCGCGCGCTGCATCATCCTGAGCTTTACCTGCGCCATCGCGGCCGTCCCGGCGGCGGCAATGGCACAGCAGTCCCCTTCGTCTTCCGTCGCCACCGTGAACGTGACCAGCACACGCGATCCGGTCGACAAATCCTATCGCAAGATGATCAAAGGCATGGAACGCTTCGAGCGCGAGCATGCCTTCGCCCCCAACGCCAGCCTGCGCTTCCGCCTGCTGCCGCGCACGCCGGACGTCAACATGCAGGGCATCACCCTGCGCGTGGCCGGCGACACGGTCTCGGTGCCGGTGCCGGTCGCTCCCGACAACAGTTTCGTGTTGCCCCGCAACGAGCAGGCGCTGCGCGAAGACGCGGCCGTGCTGGCCAACCGCAAGACCACCAGCATGACCTGGCGCGCGATGATCGCGTCGCCAGGGGTACCGCCCGGTACGCGGCGCCTGGGCGACCTGCGCCTCGAATGCCGGGTCGGCGTCGAAGCCGGGCTGGTGTCGAACAGCTCTCCCCTGTTCGGCTGGATCTCGGATGTCCTCACCGGCCCCGACCAGGTCTGCAACAGCCCGAATGGCAATTACCTGTTCTTCGCCGAGCGCCCGATCTTCTCGGTGCGCCTGCGCGCCGGCGAGCGCGTCGAGGAGCTGCCCTTCAAAATGCTCTGGCACGGCGGCGAAAAAACCCGTGCGGACCTGCCCTACTGCGATTGCCAGGTACTGCTCGACCGCACCTATTTCGCGCCCATCTGGGACAAGAGCTGGCCCGACGATACGCTCGTCGAATTCGAGTACATGAGCGATGCGCCTGCCGCATCCCCACCTGCAGTGGAGGCGACGCCATGAAGACCCGTGCCCTGCTCCTGTGCGCCTTTCTTCTGGCCGGCTGCGCCACCGGTCCGGCCCCGATCGGCACCCAGGCGGCGGCCGAACGGCTCGCCTCGGCGGTCGTCCCGGGCCGCACCACCAAGGCCGAGCTGCTCGCCGCTTTCGGCGCCACCAAAACCATCGTCTTCGACAGCGGCTATGAAGTCTGGCTCTACCAGTCTCCCGCGGGCGGCGGCCGCTACGCCGAATACGTCGTCCTGATCGATCCGCAAGGCGTGGTTGCCAAGACCCGCCAGCGTCCACCGTCCGCTCCCTGATACTGGCTGTTGTTTCGGTGCGCTTTCCACAGCGAAGCGTGCGCGGCCAGTTCAAGATCGCTGGCAGTATCGGCTAACGGAGTCGTCACTCCTGTGGAGGCCTATCATGCTGGTCGATCGCGCACGGCTATTCCTGCTGTCCTTGCTGTTTCTCCTGGCCAGTTGCGGCGGCGGAGGCGGCGATCCCGGCACTCCTCCCGCGCCCCCGGCCCCTACCCCGCCAGCAGCGACCACCGGCGCCCTGCAAGTCGTGATCAATTCGCTTCCCGGCGGCACCAACGGCGCGGTCCGCGTCACGGGACCGAACAATTTTTCCCAGGACCTGACAAGTACGCAGACCCTGAACAGCCTGGCGCCCGGCTCGTACAGCGTCGCGGCCTCGAACGTCTCGGTCGGCGGCGCCACCTACACCCCCTCGCCCACCACCCAGAGCGTGGTCGTCACCGCCGGCGCCACGGCAACGGCCAGCGTCGCCTACGCGTCTCAGGCGCTGACCTTGTCCCTGCTCGATATCGGCCCGACCTTCACCAGCCCCACTTTCGCCACCGCCCCGCCGGGCGACGACCGCCTGTTCGTGGTCGAGCGGCGCGGCGTGATCCGGGTAGTACGCAACGGCGCCACGCTCACCCAGCCCTGGCTCGACATCAGCGCCAACGTCTTCACCGGCGGCGAAGGCGGCCTGCTGTCGATGGCCTTCGACCCGAATTTCGCCAGCAACGGCTATTTCTATGTGTATTACACCGACCTGTCGCAGAACATCGTCGTCGAGCGTTACGGCTCATCTCCGACGCCGAACCTGGCCGACCCGACTTCGGCGCTGATCATCCTGCGCATCGCGCACCCGCAGTTCCAGAACCATTTCGGCGGCCTGGTCGCCTTTGGGCCCGATGGCTTCCTGTACGCCGCGACCGGCGACGGCGGCGGTGCTGGCGATCCCTTCGGCAACGCCCAGAACCTCAATTCGCTGCTCGGCAAGATGCTGCGGGTGGACGTGCGCGGCACCACCACGGCCCAGCCCTACACGATCCCCGCCACCAATCCCTACGTCAACCAGGCTGGCCGGCGCGCCGAAATCTGGGCCTCCGGCCTGCGCAACCCGTGGCGTTTCGCCTTCGATGGCGAGCAGCTCTATACGGCCGACGTCGGCCAGGCCGCGCGCGAGGAAGTGAACATCGCCACCGCCGCGCAGGGCGGACTGAACTACGGCTGGGACATCATGGAAGGCACGGCCTGCTTCGGCGCGGCGAGCTGCGACCGCACGGGCCTGACCCTGCCCGTGTTCGAGTACGAGCATGGTGCGAACGACGTCAACGGTTGCTCGATCACCGGCGGCTACGTGTACCGGGGAACGGCACTGCCCGAGCTGGCGGGGCGCTATTTCTATTCCGACTTCTGCAGGGGCTACGTCAAGAGCTTCTTCGCTACCGGCGCCGGCGTCGTCGAACAGCGCGACTGGAATCTGAACGGAGCCGGCCAGGTCGTGTCTTTCGGGCGCGACGGGGCGGGCGAGCTGTATGTGATCAGTGCCGGCGGACGCATCTTCCGGATCGTCCGGGGCACTGCCGGTTAGTCGGGTTAAAATGAAAGAATGGCTCGCTTACATCTCGACTTCCCTGAAGACCAGTTCTATTACTCCACGCCGCTGACGGTGCGCGTGACCGACATCAATGCCGCGAACCACCTCGGCAACGACTCGATGATCTCGATGATCTCC
Source organism: Massilia sp. SYSU DXS3249 (assembly GCF_053668055.1). Lineage (NCBI taxonomy): Bacteria > Pseudomonadati > Pseudomonadota > Betaproteobacteria > Burkholderiales > Oxalobacteraceae > Massilia > Massilia sp. SYSU DXS3249. The sequence goes on from NZ_JBSIPX010000011.1 coordinate 70,117, forward strand.
GAGGCGCGTGCCCTGTTCCTGTTCGAATTCGGCGTCGCCGAAACCGAGCGCGACGGCACCGGCATCATCGTCACCGACCTCGCCACCACCTACCGCGCCGAAGCCCACGCACGCGACGAGCTGCTGTTCGAAGTCGGCGTCATGGACTTCAACAAGTACGGCGGCGACATCATCTTCCGCATCACCCGCCCGCGCGACAAGGCCCTGGTCGCCATGGCCAAGTCCGGCTTCGTGTTCTACAACTACAAGTCCAGCCAGGTCGTCGCCATGCCCGAGGACTTCCGCAACAAGTTCGAACGCGTGAACTGGGTCGATTGACCCCGACGTGGAGCCGCGAGAAACCGTAGCGAGCGGAAGGAGTGTTGGCCGAGAAACGCAGCTGTACGTCGGTACAGCGAGTATCGCAGGCCAACAATCCGACGCGCAGTAGGTTTATCGCGGTTCCACAAAAATAGTTGGAACTTTATTGTCATCTCGCCGGAATATGGGTGAGATGACAACCATGACCATCACGCCCACCACCACCGACGACGAGCTGCTGCGCGGCATGCGCGCCGGCGACGCACGCGCCTTCGCCGCCCTCTACCGCCGCCACCAGGGGCCGCTCTACCGCTTCGCCCTGCTGCGTTGCGGTTCGGCCGACACGGCCGCCGATACGGTGCAGGAAGCGTTCATGGGGCTGCTGAGCGGCCGCCTTGCCTTCGACCCGCTGCGCGGCTCGCTGCCGAACTTCCTGTTCGGCGTCGCGCGCAACCTGATCCTCAAACACGAAGCGCCGCGCCTGCGCGAAACCGCCCTGCCCGAGCCCGACGAGGACGGCGAAGCGGAGGAACCCTGCCCTGACGCCTGTCCGCTGGCACGCGTGCTGGCCGACGAGTCCGCCGAAGCTGTGCGCCGCGCGCTGGCGCGCCTGGCGCCGCACTACCGCGATGCCGTCATCCTCTACGAACTGCATGGCTTGACCTATCTCGAGATCGCGACGATCTGCGCGGTCGACATCGGCACCGTGCGCTCGCGCCTGGCGCGCGGCCGCGCCGCACTGGCAAAACTCCTGCATGCCCACGCCCTGGCGGCCAACTGAGTAAAAGTGACTGACATGGATACCAACGACAACCTCGATCTCGACGCCCGGCTCGCCACGCTGCGCACCGGCATGGCCGGGCTGGACACCCCGCGCTGCGTCGAAAAGGAATTGATGCAGGCCTTCGGCGCCGCGTTTGCGCCGCGCAAGCCCTGGCACCGGCGCCTGAACCTGCCGGAATGGGCTGCCGCCGGCGCCGGTTCCGTCCTCACCGCCGCCGTGCTGGCGCTGCTGCTGGTGCCGCCGCAGTTGGCCGACAACATGGGGAGCGACTTGCCGGGAGCGCAGCCGCTGGTGCGCTTCGACGACGGCGCCGCCTTCATCGCGCTCGACGCCTTCGAACGCATCGACCAGGAAACCGAGCCGCGCCTGGTCGAAGCCGAGGTGCCGCGCACGATGCTGGCCGCGCTCGGCCTGCCGGTGACGCCCGAAAACGCCGGGGAGGCCGTGTATGCCGAGATGCTGGTCGGCGCGAGCGGCGAACCGCTGGCCGTGCGCCTGACTTCGATTGACTAGGTTTCGAGTACTTCACACCACCACAACGAGGACAACATGAAAACGACCCCATTGCTGCTCGGCCCTCTGCTCGCCGCCCTGCTCGCCTGTTTCCTGCCGCCGGTCCTGGCCGAAGAGCTGGCCGTGCCGGCCGGCCTGGAAGCGGGCGCGCCGCATCCTGCAGACGGACTGCGCATCATTCACCGCCGCCACGCCCAGCCGGTCAAAAATGCGCCGTATAGCGCCCAGGCCGTGTCCGAGCGCCTGCAGCAACTGCCCGACGGTAACCAGATCGAGCGCCGCACGAGCGCCGCCACCTACCGCGACAGCCAGGGGCGTACCCGCCACGAAGTGCGCAGCGCCAACGGCGAAGTGCGCAGCGTGACGATCCACGATCCGGTGGCGAACGCGGTCTGGATCCTGTCGCCCGGCTCGCGTACCGCGCAAAAACTGTCTTCGCCCGTCGACATCGCCCGCAACGCCGCCGCCGGCGCCCGCGCCCGCATCGAACAGCTGCGCAAGGAAGGCCGCCTGCCGCGGATCGAGCGCGAGGCCGGCGTCGAGCGCCGTATCGAGGAACGCACCGCCGTCCATGTCGAGCGGGAAAGCGACGGCACCCGCGAGACCGTGCGCGTGATCCGTATTCCGCGCGGCCCGGGCCCCGATGCCGCCGGTCCCGGCATGCATCCCGGCCCCCATTTCGGTTCCATGATCGGGCCCCAGCTCGGCACCCTCGTCGCCAACGCGGCAGGGGACATGAAATGGGCCGCCAAGGCGGTCAGCCGCGACCTCGGCACGCGCGACTTCGATGGCGTGCGCGCCGAAGGCAAGCTGCGCAGTTATGAAATCCCGGCCGGCGAAGTCGGCAACCGCAACCCGATCGTCGTCGCCGACGAGACCTGGACCTCGCCGGAACTGCAGGTGACGATGTATTCCAAGCACAGCGATCCGCGCAGCGGCGACTACGTGTACCGGCTCGAGAATGTGAAGCGTGGGGAGCCGGATGCGGCGCTGTTCGCGGTGCCGTCGAATTACAAGGTGCGCGAGACGCCCGGCATGCGGGCGCGTGAGCTGCGGCTGCAGGGGAAGAAGGAAGAGTAACGACAGCCCGGTATAAATTAAAAACGCCGCTTCGATTTGTATCGAGCGGCGTTTTTTGATGTTCCGGATTCTGCCGGCGCTGTAGACGCGTGGAGTCGGGACTCCACCCTACGTTGCGATGGGGGTGGGCTTAACGCCGAGCCGAGCGTTCGCGCGGGACGATGGTCGAATAGAACCAGTCGTCGATCATGCGCTTCTCGTAGCGCAGCGACTCGCTGTCCGTGTAGCGGGTGATGCGGTCCATGAAGCTCATGTCGCGCAACTGGGCTTCGCCGCTGCCCAGCACCCGGCCATCCTGCTCGACCACGTAGCGCAGGTCGATGCGCGGCCAGTCGATGTGCTTGACGATGCGCAGGTCACGCGGCCCGCGGTTCGGATACTCGCGGCCGGCCAGGTCGACGTCCAGCACCTCCACGCGCAGGTTCTGGCCCGGCGGCAACTGCGCACCCAGCTTGGCAAAGTGCTCGGTCAGGTCCTTCAGCACCGCGTCCCGCTCCCAGCTCGCGAACGGCAAGTCCGAGAAACGGTCGGGCTGGACGTAGTTCACGGTCACGTCGGCCGAGGCGGCGCCGGCTGCCAGCGCCAGCAGCGCGCTCGCGGTCAATTTTTGAATCACGTTCTTCATGGCGATTCCTTTCTGTCGGTATCTTTGTCCACGTTCAATATACGTTCAATATACGCGCGTTTACCCCGTGCTGCTGTCTCCGCCGCGTAAATCCTGTATCGGTTTGTTAGTCCTCGCACAGCCGCGTCCTGGCGAACGCGACACAATCGCTGCAAGGAGGTGTCTCGTGCCAGAAGGTCCATCGCTTTTCATCCTGAAGGAAGAAACGGCCCGCTACGTCGGCCAGGAAATCGTCGAGGCCGGCGGCAATACGACCGCGATCGATACCTCCCGCCTGGTCGGCCAGACCATCCTGTCGCTGCGCACTTGGGGCAAGCATTTCCTCATCGAATTGCCCGACATGGCCGTGCGCATCCATTTCCTGCTGTTCGGCACCTATCGCGTCAACGAGCGGCGCGACAAACCGCCGCGCCTCTTCCTACGTATGGCCGACGGCGGCGAAATCAATTTTTATGCGTGCTCGGTGCGCGAAATCGACCGCAACCTCGACGCCCAGTACGACTGGAGCGCCGACGTCATGAACGAGGCCTGGAACCCGGCCCGCGCCCGCAAGAAGCTCCGTGCCCAGCCCGACATGCTGGCCTGCGACGCCCTGCTCAACCAGGACATTTTCTCGGGAGTCGGCAACATCATCAAGAACGAGGTGCTGTTCCGGATCCGCGTCCATCCTTCCTCGACGGTCGGGGCGCTGCCGGCCCGCAAACTGTGCGCCCTCGTTGCCGAGGCACGCCAGTACAGTTTCGATTTCCTGGAGTGGAAAAAACAGTATGTATTAAAGCAACATTGGCTCGCCCATGCCAAGACGACCTGCCCGCGCTGTAACATTCCCTTCAAAAAAGCCCACCTCGGGCGCACCAACCGGCGCAGCTTCTTCTGCGAACGCTGCCAAAAACGCTACGACTGACTCAATTAGCCAACACTTCGTTGACAGTTGCAAAAGGTCTAGGTCTATTGCCCTTTGTTAATTTCTTGAAGCCGTACTACAATGAATTTTCCTACAGGCATCGTAGGAAAATTCTTATTTTGCTCGTCGACTTCTTACGGTAACGGAAACGCCATGTCCTTCCTGTCCCCAGCCGCGCCCAAGCTCGCCCCCTGGAAAGTCCTCCTTGTCGACGACGAGCCGGACATCCACAACATCACCAAGCTGACGCTGAACCGCTTCCGCCTTGAAGGCCGTGCACTGTCCTTCCTGCACGCCTACAGCGGCGCCGAGGCCAAGGACATCCTGGCGCGCGAGACCGACATCGCGCTGGTTTTCCTCGACGTGGTGATGGAACGCGAAGACAGCGGCCTGGAAGTGGCGCGCTGGATGCGTCAGGATCTGGGCAACAGCCTGTCCCGCATCGTGCTGCGCACCGGCCAGCCGGGCCAGGCGCCGGAAGAGCGCGTGATCGTCGACTACGACATCAACGATTACAAGGAAAAGACGGAACTCGACCGGACAAAACTGTTCACCACGACGTTTGCCGCGCTGCGCGCCTACCGCGACATCATGAAGGTCGAGGAAGCGCGCCGGGTGCAGCAGAACTACCGCGAGGGTCTTGAGCGCGTGCTGGCGGCCTCGTCCCACCTGTTCAAGCAGCGCAACCTGAAGGATTTCGCCAGCGGCCTGCTGCAACAGGTCGTCGCCCTGCTGCGCCTCGAGCAAAGCATGCTGCTGCGCCTGAAGGGCGCGAGCATGATCACCGGAGAGAGCCAGTACGAAGTGCTGGCCAGGATCGGCGACTTCGGCAGCCACGGCATCGACGCGGGCCTGCTCGCGCAACTGGACGAGGCGCGCCACAACCGGATCTCGAAGCTCCACGGCGACACCTATGTCGGCTACTTCCCGAACAGCAGCGGCAAGGCTTCGCTGCTAGTGCTGCAGGGCGTCGAGGAAATCTCCGACGTCGACGCACAGCTGCTGGAAGTATTCTGCTCGGGCGTTGCGATCGCCTTCGACAACATCCTGCTGAACCAGGAAATTACCGATACCCAGGCCGAACTCATCTTCCGCCTGGGCGACGTGGTCGAGTCGCGCTCGAACGAAGCCGGCAACCACGTGCGCCGCATGGCGCAGGTCTGCCACCTGCTGGCCGAAGCCTCGGGTATGCCGGAAGACGAGACGGCCACCCTGGTGCACGCCGCGCCGATGCACGACATCGGCAAGATCGCCACTCCCGACGCCGTCCTCCTGAAACCCGGCCGCCTGACGCCCGAGGAATGGGAAGTCATGAAGCAGCACCCGACGGTGGGCCTGCAAATCCTGGAAGGGTCGAATCGCCCGATCCTGAAGGCCGCCGCCGTGATCGCGCACCAGCACCACGAAAAGTACGACGGCACCGGCTATCCGCAGGGTTTGAAGGGCGAAGCGATCCACCCGTACGCGCGCATCGTCGCCGTGGCCGACGTCTTCGACGCCCTCAGCCACGAACGCTGCTACAAGAAAGCCTGGCCGGTCGAGCAGGTCACCGACTACCTGCGCGAAATCGCCGGCCACCACCTCGACCCGCACTACGTCAACCTGCTCATCAAGAACATGGACAAGGCGCTGGAGATCAACCGGCAGTGGCCGGATTGAGCATCACCGCGTAGGGGTCATTGAGGTCAGTGGCTTCAATGACGGGTTCACCGGGCGGCTCCACCGGATGGCTTCGTCATTCCTCTGCGCCGTAGGGTGGACGGCTCTACCCTTTAACGTGCGTCGCCGCGACGTGTGCGCCGTCCACGCGTTCAACTCCCGTCAGCATTGACGCGAGGTTTCCAGAGCTTGGTTGAACGCGTGGACGGCATTGAAGCAGCGGGTACATCACAGCCTCGGGTGGAGCCGTCCACCCTGCGTCCCACTCATTCCAGCATTCACGCCACCAGCGCCTCGCCGCGCCGGCTGCGCGGGAACGTCAATTCATACCGCAAGCCCTGCCCCGGCGCACTCGTGGCCTTCACGGTGCCGCCCAGCGCTCCCGTCACCAGGTTGAACAGGATATGCGCGCCCAGTCCGCTGCCGCCGTTGCCGCGCTTGGTCGTGAAGAAGGGGTCGAACAGTTTTTCCAGCGTGTCCTGGTCCATGCCGGCGCCGTCGTCGGCGTAGGACAGCGACACCTGCTCGTCGGCGACCGAGGCACGGAGCGTGATCTTGCCTGCCTGCTCGTGCTCGAAGCCGTGCACCAGCGAATTCATCACCATGTTGGTGACGATCTGCGACAGCGCGCCCGGGTAGCTTTCCATCTGCACGTCCGCCGCACAATCGACCTCGACTTTTACAGGACGCCCCTTCAGCTTTGGCTGCAGCGACAGCAGCACTTCGTTCAGGTAATTGCACAGGTTGAAGCGGCGGATGTCGCCCGAGGACTGGTCCACCGCTACCTGCTTGAAGCTGCGCACCAGGGCCGCCGCGCGCTGGGTGTTGGTGGTCATGATGCGCAGCGACTGGTCGACGATGTCGAGGAAAGTGTCCAGGCTGTCCTGGGTCATCTCGCCGGCCGCCAGCTCGGCGCGGGTCAGGCGCAGCTCTTCGACCAGGTGGCTGGTGGCGGTGACGCAGATGCCCAGCGGGGTGTTGATCTCGTGCGCCACGCCGGCCACCAGGCGGCCGAGCGAGGCCAGCTTTTCCTGGCGCACCAGTTCGCCTTGGGCCTGCTGCAACTGGGTCAGCGCGCTGTTCAGGGCAGCGTTCTTTTCCTCCAGCCGCACCGTGCGCTCCTGCACGGCGCGCTCGAGCCGGTCCATGCTCTGCAGGCTTTGCAGGGCCACCGAGACGTGGTTCGCGATCACCGCGAACAGGGCCTGGTCCTCAGTGCTGTAGGTGTGCTCGGGGCTGTAGCTCTGGATGACGATGGCGCCCAGCGGCAGGTGCTGCTGGTCGAGCAGCGGGCAGCCGATCCAGTGCTCGGCCGCGCTGCCGGCGCCGAAATTTGACCCCTGCGCTTCGCGCTCCCGGAAATCGGCCGCGGTCACGACCAGCGACTGGCCGTTGAGGATGACCCAGGCCGTCGGCGACTGGTCGGGAGAGGCAAGCTGCACAGGAACGTTCAGCGGCGGCCCCTCGTCCGATTCGTCGACGAAGTACATGAAGCGCACCGTGCCTTCATCGCGGTCCGACAGCGCCACATAGAAATTCGCCGCATACATGATGCGGCCGAGCGCGCGGTGCACGGCGCGGATGAATTCGGTGATGTCGCTGCAGCTGGTCGACGTCTGCCCGATTTCGAGCAGCAGCGACTGGACCGCTTCCAGCCGGTCGAGACGTTCCATGGCTTCCCCTGATAATTAAATGCCGAGGGGAAATATTAACAGGCGGCATGCTGGAAAGCACGCGCCTTCGAGGGAAGTGTGGCGCGGCTGCCCTGTCCCGTCACCTGGCGGGATGGGGCATGCCGGTTGCTGCTATTGCCCGCTCAGCGCGGCGCCTTGAAGCCGTTCTCGATCCAGCCGTAGGCCGAGGCCGGGGTCAGTTTGAACGTCGGCGCCACGCGCACCTGCGCGACCTGCTCGCCCATCTGGTCGATGGCGGTCAGCAGCGCATACGGGTCGTCGTCGTCGGGCACGATGTCGAGCGTCACCTTCAGTTCGCCCTCTTCGGTCGACACCACGGTGCTCTTGTGCAGCATCGCGTGCAGGTGCTGCTCGTGGCGGCGGATCACTTCCGAGGCCGTCTTGATCAGCGTATTGAAGGCGTTCACGTCGAGCGGCTTCGGGTTCTTCTTGTCGCGCCCCATGGTCCACGGGCCGACCAGCGCCGGTTCCGGCTGGCCATCCTTGTACATGGCGACCGCCCAGCCTTCGTCGTCCTCGTTCTTGATCACGCGTGCGGTCCAGCCGTTGCCCTTCCACAGGCGTGCTTCCTGAATCGGCGCGTCCTCGCCACCCGGTTCCAGGTCAGATACTTCTTCGTTCATCGCTTGCTTCTCTATCTGCCGGGCTATCGCCCAAAGACAAGATCATAGTGAAGTGTCGCCGTCAGCGCGATAGCAAACGAATAACTAAATGGTATCGGAATGTATCGAGGCTGGGCCAGGTACGGGCGCGGCACGCTCACATGCGCATGCTGGGCAGGCCCGGCGGGCGCACCGGTGGCGGCGGGGGCGTGCGCAGCGGGTCGATGTTCGGCTGCCGTGGCGCTTCGCGATTGAACGGATTGATGATAATCGGCGGAATGGTTGGCGGAGCCGATGGCGGACCCTTCGGGCCACCGCCAGCCCGGGTCGGCCATCTCCCGGCCCGGTGCATATTCATCGTTGAGCTGACGAGATGCATGGGAACCCTCCCTATAACAGAGCAGGCTGTCAGTATAGGCGGCGACCTGCACATTACAAGGTCGAAAACACATCCTCATCCGCCCGCATTCGTCCGCTCCGGCTGCGCTCCGGCCCGCCAAAGCTGCCGCCCGTCGCATGCGGCTGGCCCGGGGGACCGGCTCCGGTCTACAGTCTGGCCATCCCATCCCACATTAGAGGACTCGCCATGAAAAAGATTGCGCCCTACCTTATCCTGCTCTTCTGCGCCCTGCTGCTGTGGGACCTGCTGTTCACCTTCGGCGACGCCAGCTTCCACATCGACGGCGAGGAGTTCGACGGTCCCTTCGGCGCCATGCTGGGCATCCTGCTGGGCGGTGGCGGCATGCTGATCGGCCTGCTGGTGACGATCGTGGTCGGGGCGGTTCTCGCGGTGGTGTTCGCGGGCGTCGGCATCGTCGTGATCGGCGCGCTGGCCTGTGCCGGGATTGCGGTGGCGGCCGCCGTCGTTCCCTTCCTGCTGCCCCTGCTGCTGCCGCTGGCGCTGGTCTGGTACCTGGTCAGCCGCTCGCGCAGGAACCGCATGGTGCGCCAACCGGCCGTGTAAAGAACCCGGTCAGCCGCGTGCCCAGGTCAGGCGACCGGGGCTGATTTTTCCTCCGCGTACTGCGCATATCCCCGCGCGCGCAGTGCGCAGGCCGGGCAGGTGCCGCAGCCATAGCCCCAGTCGTGGCGCGCGCCGCGCTCGCCCAGGTAGCAGGTGTGGGTTTCGAAGCGGACCAGGTCGACCAGGGCCTCACCGCCGGCCTGTTCGGCCAGTTCCCAGGTCTGCTTCTTGTCGATCCACATCAGCGGCGTTTCCACCTTCAGGCGGGTTGCCATGCCCAGGTTGAGCGCGACCTGCAAGGCCTTCATCGTGTCGTCGCGGCAGTCGGGATAGCCCGAGAAATCGGTCTCGCACATGCCGCCCACCAGCACCGTCAGGCCGCGCCGGTAGGCCACCGTTGCCGCCACCGTCATGAACAGCAGGTTACGCCCCGGCACAAACGTGTTCGGCAGCCCGTTGGCCTGCATCTCGATGGCGACATTGCTGGTCAGCGCCGTGTCGGAAATGCGCGCGATCAGCGACAGGTCGATCATGTGGTCTTCGCCCAGGCGCGCATCCCACTGCGGCGACAGCGCGCGCATCTTGTCGAGCACCGTCGGGCGCACTTCCAGCTCGATCGCATGGCGCTGGCCGTAGTCGAAACCGATGGTTTCCACACGCGCGTAGCGCTCCAGTGCCCAGGCCAGGCAAGTGGTCGAATCTTGTCCGCCACTGAAGAGGACGAGGGCGGTATCGGGAGCGTGCATGTGTCGTTTTCTTGAAAGTTAATCGTTCGCCATCGTTTTTGCAATTCCGCTAAGATGCGCTCAGCATTTACACTGAGACGGAGAGACATGGTTCTCGCAACATCCCACCGGACCGCAGGGGCGGCAAGGCAATCACGGATTTTGGCACAAATCATGCTGTCCGTGTATGCGGTGCTGGGCGCGCAAGCCGCCTCGGCCCAGCAGGCAAGCGATCCGGCGCCGGGCGGACAAGCGCCGGCCGAACAGCCGCCGGCGACGCAAACGCCCGCCGAAACGGCACCGGCGGCGCCCCTGCCGATCGCGCCCGCGGCACGGGCTCAGGCCGTCAACTACAACGTGCGCATCGACGCGCCGAGAAACCTCGACGACCTGCTCGAAGACAATCTCGAACTGCTGCGCTGGCGCGGCAATCCGCGGGTCGACCTCGACCAGTTGCAGCGCATGGTCAAGGCGACGCCGGACGAAGCGAAAACCCTGATCGCCACCGAAGGCTATTACTCGCCGACCGTCACCGCCACCCTCGATACGGGCGCAAGCACGCCGGTGGCAAGGATTGCCGTCGATCCGGGCCAGCCGACCCTGGTGAGCGACATCGACCTGGTGCTGCAGGGCTTCGTGATCTTCGAAGGCGGCGGCGCCCCCTACGACGCGGGCGCGCTGCGCAACCGCTGGTCGCTGCCGGTGGGCGCGCGCTTTCGCATGGCCGACTGGGAAGGCGCCAAGCGCGACCTGCTGCGCGAAGTGACGCGCTCGCGCTTTCCCCGCGCGCAGCTGGTCGAAACCAGCGCCACCGTCGATCCGGACGCCTACAAGGCATCCTTGCGCGTCGTCATCGACAGCGGCCCCGAAATGCGCTTCGGCGAACTGCGCATCCGCGGCCTGAAGCGCTATCCGGAAACCGTCATCACCAACCTCAACAAGATCAAGCCGGGCGACATGTACAGCGAAGTGGCCCTGCAGTCCCTGCAGTCGCGCCTGCAGGAAACCGGTTATTTCTCGACCGTCGAGGTCAGCGTCGACATGCGCGCCGTGCTCAACGCCGAGATCAAGGACCTGAAAGAAGACGGCGACCTCGACGGCGCCTCGCCCGAGGCCGCCGCGGCGCAGGCGCAGGCGCAAGCACAGGCACAGGCACAGGCCGCGCAGGATGCGCCCGCCGTGCCCGGCCAGGCCGCAACCGGGGTCAAGCCCCCGGCAACGGGCCCGACCATGCTGCCGGTGGTGGTGCGCGTGACCGAAAACAAGCAGAAGAACATCGAAGTCGGCCTCGGTATCTCGAGCAACACCGGCGCCCGCGCCCAGGTCAGCTACGACGACCTGAACGTGTTCGGCAAGCGCATGAAGAGCGACCTGATCTACGAACAGAAGCGCCAGACGGCGCGCGTCGACTTCTATTGGCCGACCACGGCCGACGGCTACAACGACAGCGTCGGCGGCGGCATCGAACGCACCGACGTGCGCGGCGAACTGCTGACCGTTGCCACCGTCGCCGGGCGCCGCGCCTGGGGCACGCCCGAACTCGAACGCAGCATCACCCTCGAGGCGCTGCTCGAACAGCGCGAGGTGGCGGGCCTGGAAACGACGCGCAGCAAGAGCATTCCTCTCACCTACGCCGTCACCCGCCGCAAGCTCGACAACCTGCTGTCGCCGACCACCGGCTACGCCCTCAACTGGCAGCTCAGCGTGGCGCCGCTGCCGCTGTTCACCGACGAAAAATTCGTGCGCGGCTACACGCGCGGCGTCTACTACAAGCCGGTGGGCGATTCCGGCACCCTGATCCTGCGCGGCGAAGCCGGTGCGGTGGCCTCGAAAGAAAAACTGGGCGTGCCGAGCACCCTGCTGTTCCGCGCCGGCGGCGACCAGTCGGTGCGCGGCTACGGCTACCAGGAACTCGGCGTGCGCGAAGGCGACGCCATCGTCGGCGGCCGCTACCTGCTCACCGCGGGCGCCGAATACCAGTACTGGTTCCGTCCACCATGGGGCGTGGCCTTCTTCGTCGATGCGGGTAACGCCGCCGACAAGTTCAAGGACCTCAAGCCCGAAGTCGGGGTCGGCATCGGTGCGCGCTGGCGCAGCCCGGTCGGCCCGATCAATGTCGATCTCGCCTATGGCGAGGCGGTGAAAAAAGCCCGCCTGCACTTCTCACTCGGATTCACGTTCTGATGGACGACCACACCCCTACCCCACCTGCCTCGCCTTCCGAACCGAAGGCGGCGGCAAAACAGCGGCGCTGGCCGCGCCGCGTCGCCATCGGCCTGGTCGCAACCGGCGTCGTCGTCGGCGGCGCCGTCTGGTACCTCGGGCGCGAGACGACGCTGCAGATGATCGCCGAGCGCGTCGCCCGTTCCACCGGCGGCAAGCTCACATTGAGCGGCGTGCGCGGCTCACTCTACGGAGCGATGCACATCGACCGCATCGTCTGGCGTACCGACGAGCAGCTGGCGATCGCCACCAACATCGACCTGCAATGGTCGCCGCGCCAGCTGCTCTCGCGCGGTATCGAGATCAACAAGCTGCATGCGGCCGACCTGCGCATGGAGACCCTGAAGGAAACCGACGAACCCGCGAAGATGCCGGCCTCGCTCGCCGCCCCCTTCAACATCACGCTCGACGACGCGCGCCTGGCGAAGGCCACTTTCGTGAGCAAGGGCGCCAGCACCGAAATCACCAACATCCGCGCGCGCCTGTCCGGCGACAAGGTGCGGTGGCAGCTGCGCGACGCCCAGGCCAGCACGCCCTGGGGCCAGCTCGCGGCCAACGGCAGCATCGGGGCCTCCCGTCCCTTCAAGCTCGATGCCGATGCCAGCCTGTCGCAGGCGCAGGTGCCGGCAGGCTCCAAACAAATCCCGGCCCAGCTGAAGGTGCGCGCCGGCGGCGACCTGAACCTCACCACCGTCGACATCACCGGCCAGGCCGGGCGCGCCGGCGGCGAAGCGCGCATGGGCATTTCGCCGTTTGCCGAGATCCCGCTGCGCACGATGACCCTGAACGCGCGCAACATCGACCCCGGCTTCTTCAACCCGGCGCTGCCGACCGCCGACCTGACGCTGTCGATCGCCGCCAAACTCGACGACAAGCGCGCCATTTCGGGCAGCGTCAACCTGGTCAACGACGGCCCGGCCGGCACCATCGACCAGCAGCGGCTGCCCCTGCGCGCCTTCCGCGGCCAGCTGGGCGGCGACCTCACCAGCATGCGCCTCCAGGACGTGCTGATCGACTTCGGCACGGCCGGCCGCTTCACCGGCAGCGGCAGCGTCCAGCGCGGCGAAGACGAAGAGGGCCTGGGCACGGCCAAGTTCGCGCTGCACACCGACCGCTTCGACCTGCGCGGCATCCACGGCAGCATGAAGCCGACCAGGATCGCCGGCGACATCGCGGTGGCAAACGTTGGCCAGGTGCAGACGCTCGACATCAACCTGTCCGAACGCGGCCTGCGCCTGGCCGCGCGCGCCAAACTCGAGAACAACGTGGTCGAGGTGCCGGAAGCACGCCTGAGCGCCGGCAAGGGCACCATCGCGCTGAGCGGCCGCGCCAACCTGCTCGAGGACAAAGCGTTCAAGGTCACGGCAAACGCCAGCCGCTTCAACCCGGCGGACCTCGGCGACTACCCGCAGGCCGACCTCAACGCCGTCATCAATGCCTCCGGCGTCATGGCGCCGGCCTGGAAAGTCACGTCCGATTTCGCGCTGCGCCCAAGCCGCCTGTTCGACCAGCCCCTGTCGGGCCGCGGCAAGCTCACCGCCGACGCCAGGCACGTGAGCGGCGTGGATGCGACCGTCTCCCTCGGCCAGAACACGGTCAACCTGAACGGCAGCTTCGGCGCGCCGGGCGAACGCATGAACTGGCGCGTCGATGGCCGCCAGCTGGCCGCCCTACGCAGCGACCTGTACGGCGCGGTAGTCGCGAGCGGCGTCGTCACCGGCACCATGGCCAACCCGCGCACGACCTTTGTCGCCGACGCGAACGGCCTCGGTTGGGTCGCGGCCCAGCGCAAGGCCAACACCAGCAATTTGCACGTCAGCGGCGAGGCCTGGCTGGCCGGCAAGGAAGGCGTGCGTTTCGTCGAGGGCAAGGCCAGCGGCAATATGGCGCGCTTCAATCCGGCCGCCTTTGGCAGCCCGCTCCCGGGCAGCATCAACGGCAATTTTGACGCCAGCGGCCGTTCCGGCGCCGACTGGCGCGGCGCGCTGAACCTGAAACTGGAAGAATCGACCCTGTCGAAGTCGCCGCTCTGGGGCCATGCGCGCCTCGCGGCGGATGCGCGCCACGTGTCGGGCGCCGACGTCGACCTGCATGTCGGCGCCAACGTCCTCGCGGCCAAGGGCAGCTTCGGCGCCGCCGGGGACCGCCTCGACTGGCGCCTCGATGCGCCCCAGCTGGCCGCCCTCGGTCCCGATTTCGGCGGCGTCCTGCGCGGCGCCGGCAGCGTGAGCGGCACCATGGACACGCCTTCGCTGACCGCCAGCCTGGAAGGCCAGAACCTGCGCCTGCTCGGCACCCACAACCTCAAGTCGCTGCGCGCGAGCGCCAACCTCGGCTCCGGCCGCGGCGGCGCCGACCCGCTGGTGAGCGACATCCAGATCACGGAATACGTGAGCGGCGAAACGCGCATCGCCGCCGCCAGCCTGCAGACCAACGGCACCCGCGCCGCGCACACCCTGCGCGCCGCCGCCCGCGGCGAAGACTTCGACGCCCTCACCGAGGTGCGCGGCGGCTGGAGCGGCAACGCCTGGGCCGGCACCCTGGCCGCGCTGCAGAACAAGGGCCGCTTCGCGATGACGCTGGCACAACCGGTCCCGCTGCGCATCGGCGTGGCGCCCGGCGCCGGCGTCGCGGGCCTCGCCAAGCCGCAGTCGCTCGCCTTCAACGGCGCCGTGATCCGCCTGCCGGCCGGCACCGTGCGGGTCGACACGCTGACCAAGGCCGGCTCGCGCTGGAACAGCAGCGGCGCCGCGGCCGGCGTGCCGCTCAACTACCTGGCCCAGTTCTCGCCGGCCCTGCGCGAAAACATCACCGGCAACCTGACCCTCGGCGCCAACTGGGCGCTCGACTTGCGTACGGCCACCGCCACCGGCGGCGCCCCTGCCCTGGCGGGCAACGTGCGCGTGTTCCGCGAGGGCGGCGACGTCATCATCGACGGCGCCGTGCCGGTGGCACTCGGCCTGCGCACCTTCGAGATGCGCGCCGACGTGCAAGGCAGCTCGCTGCGCACCCAACTGACGCTCGACGGCGCGCGCACCGGCAACGCCCGCGTCGACGGCACCGTGCAGATGATCGGCGGGCGCATCGACCGCGACAGCCCGCTGCGCATGACGGCCAATGCCGACATGCCGTCTATTGCCTGGATCGCCCCGTTCGCCGGCCAGCGCGACCTGGAACTCGACGGCGCCGTGAAGCTGGCCCTCACCGCCGGCGGCACCATCGGCACGCCTTCGCTCAACGGCAATATCAATGGCGACGCCATGGCGGTGCGCTGGCCCGAACAGGGCGTGCGCCTGCGTAACGGCCAGCTGCGCGCGCAGCTGGCGGGCGACCGCCTGGTGCTGCAGCGTCTCTACCTGGAAGGCGTGACCGGCAACGCCACCGCCGACGGCTCGATCCGCTTCGGCGCCGGCGACCCGGCCATGCAGCTGAACGTGGTGGCGAACAAGCTCGAAGCCCTGTCGCGCCCGGACCGCACGGTGATCGTCTCCGGCAACGCCGCGCTGGTGCGCGACGCCACCCGCTTCACGCTCGACGGCCGCTTCCGCGCCGACCGCGCACTGATCGAATTTGCGCCGGCGGGCCGCCCGACCATCTCGGACGACGTCATCGTGCTCGGCCGCGGCAAGCCGGTGCCGCCGCCGAAGAAGGAAGCCGAAGTTCCGCTGTCGGTCAACCTGGTCGCGGACCTGGGCGACAACTTCCACCTGCGGGCCATGGGCCTGGACGCCATGCTCGAAGGCAGCGCGCGCGTGCGCATGGTCGGCAACAATCCGCCGCGCGTGAACGGCACCATCCGCGTGGCCAGCGGCCGTTACGCCGCCTACGGCCAGAAGCTGAGCATCGAGCGCGGCGTGATCACCTTCAACGGCGCGATGGACAACCCCGCGCTGGACGTGCTGGCGGTGCGCAAGCGTCCGGAAGGCGAGCAGCTCAGCGAGACCAACGTCGAAGCCGGCGTGCAGGTGCGCGGCACGGCGCGCTCGCCGCAGGCGCGGCTGGTGTCGACGCCGAACGTGCCCGACAGCGAGAAGCTGTCCTGGCTGGTGCTCGGGCACGGCATGGAAGGCACGAGCGGCAACGAGAAGGATGTCCTGAGCGCGGCCGCCGCTGCCCTGTTGGGCGGCAAAGGCGGCACCGGCGGCTTCCAGAGCAAGATGGCGAATGCGCTCGGCGTGGACGAGTTCGGCATTGCCCAGGGACGCAACGGCGACGCCGAGGGCCTGGCGAACACGGTGGTCACAGTCGGCAAGCGCATTTCCTCGCGTGCCTACATCAGCTTCGAGCAGGGCGCGACGACCGCGTCGAGCCTGGTGCGCCTGCGCTATAAACTGACGCCGCGGTTTACGCTGCAGTTCCAGACGGGGACGAATACGGCCTTGGATGTGCTGTACGCCTGGGCGTTCGACTAGGAGTATCGATAAACCTACTGCGCGTCGGAGTTTTGGCCTGCGATGCTCGCTGTACTACCGTACAGCTGCGCTTCTCGACCAAAACTCCTTCCGCTCGCTACGGTTTCTCGATACCCCTAGTGCAGACTAGGTTTGGGATCCGGAACCGGATCCTCGTTCTGCGGAGTGTGCACCGGCGTGTGGTGCGGGTGAGGGGCATCGAAGGGCTCCGGCATCGGCTCCTCGGCCGGTACGACAGGGTCCGGCGCGCGGTGCAAGCGCAGCGGCACGGGAATGGCTGGGATCATGTTCTGGCTCTCCTGATTCGAATGAGTTAACACCTTATCATGACCGCCCCGGCCTCGACGCCCGCATGCCGGCCGTCGATTACAATGCCGGCTCCGGCTTGCCGCTTCGGCTCAACCACGTACCAGAACCGCAATGAACATCACCACCGTCGCCCTTCTCCTCCTGACCCCGATCCTCGTCTGGCGCATCTATTCGCGCCTGAAAACGCAGATGGCGCGCCAGCGCTCGATCACCTCGCGCCACTACACGGGCGTGCTGGTCTTCGGCACGATGATCCTGGTCTCGCTGTCGGAAGTCCTGGCCCGTCCCTACGAACTGGGCGCGCTGGCGGTGGGCACCGCGCTGGGCGTGTCCTGGGGCGTTTTCGCCCTGCGCCGCACCGTGTACGAAGACCACGAGACCGGCTACTACTTCACCCCGCCGATGCGCCTCGGCATCCTGATCGCGATGATCCTCATCGCCCGCATCCTCTACATCGGCATCGAGATCTACGCCAACCAGGGCAGCGGCCTGCGCGCGCCCCGCTTCACCGACAGCCCCCTGACCATGCTGTGCGTGGGGCTGACGGCCGGCTACTTCCTCACCTATTCGGTCGGACTGCTGCTGTGGCGCCGCAAGCTGCGCCAGGCGATCGGGAAGGCGTAAGCTGTGGATTCGTAGGGTGGACGGGTCTCCCGTCCACGCGTTCAACCAGCGCACGCTCAACCGCGCAGGCTTTTCATACGTGATTTGAACGCGTGGACGGGGAACCCGTCCACCCTACGTTTGCGGCGCGAGCCGCACCATTGAAAAAAGGGGCCCATCGGGCCCCTTCTGCTTTTACGCGGCTTTCGCCTCTTCCTTGCGTCGCTGCAGCACGAAAATCGGCTGCGCCCACTGGGTGTCCTTCTTCTTCTTGCTCGTGATGAGCGTCAGTTCCGAAGGGTCGTAGACGTCGGTGTTGTGCGTCAGCGGGGTCGTCATCAGGTACTGGGCGTCGGTATTCTTGAGGAATTCGCCGACCAGCTGGATGTTGCGGATGTCGAGGTGGGCGAAGGGTTCGTCGATGAAGACGAAGCCGCCGGAGCCCTCTTCCGACTTCAGCAGACCGATCAGGAGCACCAGCGACTTCATCACCTGCTGGCCGCCGGACGCCTCGCCGTCGTTCATCCCGATCTGGTCCTTGCCGTCGAACTTGAAACGCACGTGCAGGCCGGCCTGCGCCAGTTGCACGTCGTCGTTTTCGAGGCGCACCGGGTCGGCCTGGACGTCGATGCCGGCCAGCGAGCCGAGCTCCTTGATGTTCTTCGAGTAGGCCTTGATCGTGTAGCGCAGGCGCTCGATGTAGGCGCCGCGCGCATTCCCCGTCGCTTCGATCGCGCGGTTGTTCTGGTAGCGGCGCTCCTCGGTCTCGACCTGGCGGCCCTGCAGCTGGTCGTTCAGGCGCGCGTACTGGTCGATCACGGTGGCGTCGAGTTCCCAGTCGTCGCGTGCCAGCGCGTGCTCCAGCGAGGACAGGCGCAGGTTCACCTGGTGCGCGTTCTGGTGCTGGGACACGAGGGCCGCGCGGCGCGCCGGACGCTTCCACGCCGCGGGAATCGCGCGCCAGCTGCGGCGCAGTTCGAGCAATGCCTTGGCATGTTCGGCGCGCTGCTCGATCTGGCGGCGGTGGTTCAGGCGCAGGCCCGCTTCCGCTTCCGACAGCGCCATGCGCGCGTTCTGCCAGACGGTGTCGGCACGGGTGCGCGCCACCGTCGCGTTCTTGGTGAGCGTTTGCAGTTCGCCCAGGCGCGCGCCGACTTCCAGGCGCTCGGCCTTGATCGGGGCGATCGAACGCGCCGCTTCCTCGAACTCGGCCTGGCGCGCGGCCAGTTCCTTGGCCGCGTCGACGCCGGCGATGCGCGCCTTCAGGCCTCCCACCTCGGCGGCGAGCTTGCTGATCGTGAGCGTGAGCGCGTCTTCCTTGGCCTCGAGTGCCGGGAGCGACTTCTGGATCGCTTCCAGGCGCTGGGTCTTGCCCGCGGCGCCGAAACGGTAGCGCGAAGGTTCGACATACAGCGAGCGCCCGCCGCGGCGTTCGCGGTGGTAGGCGTCCGGCGTGATCCATTCCTCGGTGCCCGACTTGAAACCGGCATCGACCGAGTCGACGCGGTCGATGCGCGCCAGCTGGTCGATCAGCCAGCCCGGCGCCGGCGCCGAGAAGTGCACCACGGACAGCAGGCTGTCGTCCTTCATCTTCGGGGCTTCGATGCAGTCCGGGACGATGAAGTGGCGATAGCGTTCTTTTTCAGCCAGGCGATACGCGGCCGGCGCATCCTTGGCGCGTTCGAGCAGCACCACCGAGGCGTAACCACCGAGCACACCCTCGACCGCCCCCTGCCACTTCGGGTCCGTCACTTCGACGATATCCGACAGCATCGCGTGCGGAATACCCTCGTCGCGCAGCGCGCGGCGCATCTGGCGCTGGGCTTCCGGTTCCGGCATCGCGCTCTTGCCCTGCAGCGCGGAGATGGTCGCCATTTCGCCGGCGATTTTCGCGGCGATCGATTCGCGCGCGGCGCGCTGGCGCGCCAGCTCGGCTTCCTTCTCCTCTAACTGGTTCGCCACTTCCGCCATGTCGGCGCCCGCTTCCGCCGCCAGCTTCTGCAGGCGCTCCTTCTGCTCGAGCAGGTTCTCGATCGGCTTGATGCGGCTGTTGATCTGCGTGAGGCGGCTGGCCAGGACCGTGCCTTCCTGCTCCAGCAGGGTTTCCTGCTGCTGCGCTTCGGTCAGCGCGCGCTGCTGGGCCGCGAGCGCCTGGCGCTTCTCGGTGAGGATGCTGTCGACTTGCGCCAGCGGTTTGCGTTGCTCGTGCAGGTTGCGGCTGATGGCCGCCGCCTTTTCGCGCGCCTCATGGTATTCGAGGCTGGGCAGCACTTCTTCACGCAAGGTACGCCGTTCCTTGTGCAGGTCTTCCCACTGGTGGAAGTTGGCCACGCGCAGGCGCAGGCCCTCGAGGTTGATGCGCGAGGTCTCCAGCTCCGCCTCGAAGCGTTTCAGTTCCGTTTCGGTGTCGCGCTGGTGGCGCTTGGCTTCGTCGTAGGCGTCCAGCACTTCCTTGTCGCCGAAGACCTGGAACACCAGGTCCAGCAACTGGCGCGGCGCGTATTCGCACAGTTTATCGGTCTCGCCCTGCTCCAGTGCCAGCACCTTCGACATCGCCGGCGACAATCCTGCTGAAGCGAGTCGTTTTCTGTAGTTCTCGACGCCCATCCAGTCGGTCGCCTCGGTCACTTCCTCGATGTCGACGTTCCCCGGACGCATCAGGTACTGGCGCTTCCAGTCGCCGCCGTTCTTCTGCACCTGGCAGAACAGCGTCACTTCGTCGTCGCTGAAGAAGCCGGAATGGCGGAACGGCCGGTTCGAGAGCTGGCGCCCGACCGGCTTGTTGTCGACCACCGCGCGGATCCAGGCGCTTTGCTGGCCCGAGTGGCGTGCGTAGTGTTTATAGGTGCGGCCCATCGAGCAATCGAGGCCGAACAGCGTGCGCAGCGCGTCGAGCAGGGTCGTCTTGCCGGAGCCGTTCTGGCCGGCGATCGTGATGATCTTGGCGTCGAGCGGGATGTTCTTGATCCGCTGCCAGTAATCCCAGTGGACCAGTTCGAGTGATTTAATGTGGAACATGCTGTCTCAGTTCGCAATACTTAGTTCGATGGCTCGGTGGTGTCGACGGCGTCTGCATCGTTGGCGGCATCGCCGGCGACGGCTGCGCGGCGCGGCACGACGGCCAGCGGCGCGCGCTTGAACACGTCGGACAATGCGCCGTTGATGATGCGTTCCTTGAGCACGTCGGTGTCCATCATCAGGTCGAGCAGCGGGCCTTCCAGGATCACGTCGCCGCGCCGTTCGATGAAGCCGAGTTTCGACAGGACGCCGAGGTTCATGTCCATGCGCGTCTTCTTGCCCAGCTTGTCGCCGAAGTCGGACAGCAGCGCCGTGTACGAGATGCCGATCGAGGTGTCTTCGGCGCGCGGAATCGGGTTGTCCTTGTCGAACAGGTCGTTCTGGTCGTCCGCCACCGTGACGTGGGTCTCCTGGCGCTCGCGCTTGGGCAGGATGATCTGCGCCCACAGCACCACCAGCAGCGCCACGCCGTCGCGCGTGAGGCCGAAGTTATTGTTCTGCCAGATGTCCTTGGCGCCGAAGATCTTCGGCTCGACATTGCGGTGCAGGGCGATCGTCACGTGGTCCGCATACACGTTGTCGAGCAGTTTCAGGCCGGCCTCGAGCAGGCGCTTGTCGACTTCGATGCGGAACTGCTCGTCCGACAGCGCGCGCTTGACCATCTTGTCGTCGCGGCGCAGGGTCTGGTGCGTCAGCAGGCGCGCAATCAGGATTTGTGCATCGTCATTCATCTTCCGGTCCAGCTTCCAAATTCAGTGAGAGAGTGGCAAACGACATGGCCGCCACTTCCGGGTCGTCCAGCTGGACCATGTCGTCGGTCGGCTCGAAGCGGATCGGCAGGCGTGCCAGTTCCGCGGTCGCGCCCTGCAGGCTCGCCTCGGCGGTGTCGCCCAGCAGCGGCAGCAGCGAGGCGCGGTAGGAGGCCACGGCAAAGCCGGCGGGCAGCAGCGATTCGTGCAGCTGCACCTTCTTCGGTCCCGTGTCCGAGAACTCCGGGAAGTTGCCGAGGTTGGCGAAGTCGGCCAGCTTGTTGATCCAGTCGTTCAGCTCCGCCTGCATCGCCGGGTTGTCGTTCAGGGTCAGGGGCGCGTCTTCGCCCGACGGCAAGCCTTTCGGGCCGCCGGTCGTCACGCGCTCGGCCAGGAGTTCGGTTTCGGCCACGTCGATCATCTCGGCCGGCGTGCCGAACAGCGGCACCACCGGGCGGTCGATCGCGTTTTCGGCCAGGCTGGCCAGGTCCTCGTGCGCCAGCAACCAGCGCTTCACGTCGGTCGTCGACAGGCCGGACTGGCCCAGGTGCACGCGCTGGCGTTCAATTTGATTCAGGGCGCGCGAGAACATGCCCTGCATGTTGAGCAAGGCGCTTTGCGCACGGCCGATCGCCTGCGCCGCCTTGTGGGTGGCCGCGTCGGCCCGCTCGTCGGAGGTGATCGCGCGCAGGATCACGGAGCCCTTCTCGACCCAGTCGCAGGCCATGTGCCACTTCGCCTGCGAGGTGCGCAGCCTGAATTCGGAACCGGAAGCGATCGCGTCGCGGAACTCCTCGGTCAGTTCGACCAGGCGGCCCAGCAGATGCTTCAGCTGCTCGACGGTGACGCCGCCGACCGCCTGGGCGCCCGCCACCTGCGACAGCAGGTAGCCCATCTCGGCATCGTCTTCCTCGGGCTTGCCGAGCACCAGCAGCGCCTCCAGCGCCGAGAGCACGTTGCGCGCCAGCGGCGTGATGCGGTAGACGGCGCCCGGCGCGTCCCAGGCCAGCAGGCCGTGGGTACGCAGGCGGTTCAGCACCGTTTCCAGGCTCTCCGGGATCAGGTAGGCGAGTTTGGTGTTGATGTCGGCGCGCGAGAAGGCCGAGCTGGCGGTGTCGGCCGCCAGCTCGCGCAGCACCAGCAGGCGCACGAGGACGCCGTCCTGGCTGCCGTGGAACAGGGCCGTGAAAGCGGACAGCATCGGCTGCGCGCGCTTGAGGTGGAAGACCTGCTCGATTTCGTCCGGTGCGACGCCTTGCTGGAAATGCGCGGCGAGCGGATCGTCCTCGAGCGCCATGCCATGGGGTTCGGCGGCGAGGGCCGCGCCTGCCTGTATGTCGATCATGTGGGATACCAGTTTGCGAGCGCGGAATGTGAGGGCTTGTTACAGCCTGCTCGTTCCGCGGGGGCGCCAGTATAACAGTTAAGAACCGGCAACTAGGAGGGGAAAGGGCCGCGCTTGGCAGGAATGACACAGTGCGCGGCCGGGGCTTGCAATTGCTGGCGATGCGGTTTCGACGTGCGAGTTGCGCGTATCGACGCGTGGACGGCGAAGCCGTCCACCCTACGTTAGCCTACGCCGTAGGGTGGACGGGTTCCCCGTCCACGCGCCGATGCTCACTTGCGCGTAATCTTCGTCACCGTCTGCTCAATCGTCTCGCGCTCGTCGTCGCGGAAACGCAGCTTGACCGGATACCACTCCTGCCCCGGCGCCAGCCAGATGTCGACGCCCTCGCTCCTGCCGCCGGCACGCGGTTCGCGCGTCACCAGGAGGGTGTCGAGTTCGCCCATGGCGGTCTGGATCTTTTCGCGCTTGACCACCTTGAAGGTCCAGGGCTCGGCGTCGCGCCGGCCGGCGACGACGAAGGTCCATTCGCTGCCCGGCTTGAAGCGCGCTTCTCCGGCCGCGCGCGCGATCGAGGCCAGCTGCCAGGTCACCGAGGCCCGGTCCTGCTCCCCGCCCTTCAAGGCCAGCGGCTCCTTCGCTTCCGGCAGCGTGATGGTTTTCGCCTTGCGGTCGAAGACGGTGGTGGTGGCGTCCTTGCGGTAGCGCTTTTCGTAATACTCGTTCGGCGCCAGCCCGTAGCTGTCGACCGTTCCCTCGCTGCGGTATTCGGTAAGCTTGCCGATCAGGGGCACGCGCGCTTCGACGGCGACCTCGTATTTGCCGTCGCCGGCGCGCCAGGTCATGGTGGCCTCGCCCTTCAGGCCGAAGCCGCGCTGCTGGGCGGCCAGCTCGTAGGCCAGGTCGGCCGATGGGGCCAGGTCGACCGCATGTTTGGCCGGCGCGGCAGCCTGCGCGGCCACGCTGATGGCCATCAGGGCCGCCAATACACCGGTCTTCAGTAAAGTGCTTCGCATATCATTTTCCTGTCGCGGTAAGGGCTATATTATTCACGGTTTGGGTGGTGACTGCACCGTTGGCTTCGGTACTGCGGATCTGCACCGGGTACCAGCCGCGTGACGGCGCCAGCCAGATGTCCAGGCGCGAGCGGTAGGAGCCCGCTTTCGGCGGGCGCGACAGGTGCACGGTCTGCAGCTTGCCGAGTTTCGTCTCGATGTCCTCCTGGCCCACCACGATGAAGCGGTAGACGGTGGCGTCGCGTTCTTCCCCGACCTGGATGTCGATGTCGCCGGTGAGCTGGGCCGGGTCGCCGCGCGCGATCGCCGTCAGTTGCAGCGGCACGCTGGCCTTGTCTTGCGCGCCCGCCGCCAGGTCGGCCGTCTTTTGCGAGGCGGAGAAACTGATCTTTTTGTTCTCCCAGTCGAAGTGGGTCGCCGTCAGCGCGCGGCCGCGGCGCTTTTCCGTCATCTTGACGGGCGCGAAACCGCTGGCGGATACCAATCCTTCGCTGGTCAGCACGGCCAGGTTCACGCGGGTAAACACGATGCGGATGCCCGCCTCGAAGGCGATCCGGTAGCTGTCGCCGCCCTGCTGCCAGGACAATTGCGCTTCTCCACTCCAGCGCGTGCCGTCGGCGTCGACACGGGCGACGTCCATCGTCATGGCGCTGGGCGGCGGCAGGCTGGCTTTGTAGGCGCGTGCTTCCGGCACGGGCGGCGGCACGGGTTCCGGCGCCGCCAGCTCGGGCGCGGGCGCGGCTGCGGCCAGCTCGGGCGCCGGTGCGGAGGCAGGTGCTTCGCCGACGCCGCCGGTGCCGGGCTCGATCTCGGGGCCGACTGCGTCCTGCGCCAGCACCGGCGCCGGCTCGAACGCGTCCGGCGGCAGCTCCGGCAGCCGAGGCGGCGGAGGGGGACGCAATACGGGCGCGGGCGGCGGATCGGGCGGCGCCAGTTCGGCCGGCGGATCGGGCAGGATCTCGGCCTGCACGAAGCTGGGAGTGCTCAGTCCGCCAGGCAGGCGCGGCAGTCCGATGTTGCTTCCGATAAGGGAGAACAGCGCGGCATGCAGCAGGACGATCAGTGCGCCCAGCACCACGGCGCGGCGCTGTCGGCGAATGATGGAAAAAATACCCATGCCCCTAGTGTACCTTCCCACGTGGCCGCTTGCTGCCCGGCAGTCTGCGCCCGGCTTTTGTACGCCTGTTATTTATCTGCTACGCTTGCTTATTCATACATGCATTTTTGGACGCCGATCGCGCCCTTTTTCCAAACAAGTACCTGACGCCAACTTACGGAGACCAACATGCTCAAACCACCCTCGCAGAATGTCCCTGGCATGACGGATACACTCGAGTTCGTAAAAAACCTGTGGGGCGGCATGGGCGTGCCCGGTGTCGCCATGCCTGGACTCGGCGCTCCCCAGACCTCGATCGAAGACCTCGACAAGCGCATCACCGACCTGAAGACCGTCGAAAACTGGCTCAACCTGAACCTGACGATGCTGCGCAGCTCGATCCAGGCGCTCGAAGTGCAGCGCGGCACCCTGACCGCCCTGAAATCGATGACCGACAGCATGGCGCAGGCGATGGGCAAGGCCGGCGACCAGACCGCCTCGCTTCCGCCCTTCGCCGCCTTCTTCAACGCCGCCGGGACGCCGCAGGGGGGCACCGGGACGGCAGCGGGCGGCACCGGGGCGGCCGGCGCCGACGGCAAGGCGCTCGATGCGACCATGGCCCCGGCGGTGGCTTGGTGGAATTTGCTGCAGGACCAGTTTCGCCAGGCGGTAGCGAGCGCGATGCCGGCTGATGGCGCGGGTGCATCCACCGCCGCCGCGGCGCCTGCCACCAAAAATACCCCGGCGGCTGCGTCGGACAACGGCGCCGCGAAAGCCCCGAGCGCATCTGCCGGTGTAGCAACCGGCGGCGACGTCGGCGGCACGCCGGGCACCAGTTCGCCAAAACCTGTGCGTTCGAAATCCGACAAAGCGTAATCTTTTGACAGGATTTCGCGCCTGTCCCGCCCGTCATTTGATTTGACGGGCATCACATCTGCCCCGGTCGTGCTGAACTCGACAGCACGGCCCGGGCCATCCCGGCTGCCGTGTTTCTGTAGGAGGCCGGCATGTCCACCATCGATTTTTCCAGCACCGATTTTTCCACGCTCACGGCCGAGCAGGTCGCCGACGTGCGCCGCAAGCTCGAGAGCGCGGGCTGCGTCGTGCCGCCGCACGCGCACCGCCTCGAGGAACTGGCCGGCGCGATCGCCGCCTTCCGCAAGGCGCAAGGGCTGCCGGCGACGGGCCCGCTGGACGCGACCACCTGGCACCGTCTCAACGAGCACAGCGGCAGCGTCTTCGGCGAGGTGTTCCAGAACGAACTCGACCTGCTGCGCGCGCTGGACGGCGGCCCACCTTCCCCGCAAGACATCCGGCCTGCTTCCACCTGCACCCTGCTCTCGCGCGCCCACGAAGCCCAACTGGCCGGGCTGGCCCTGTCCGGCGGCGGCGTGCGCAGCGCCACCTTCAACCTCGGCGCCCTGCAGGCGCTGGCCGAAGCGCGCCTGCTGCGCGACGTCGATTACCTGTCCACCGTCTCGGGCGGCGGCTTCATCGGCGGCTGGCTGTCGAAATGCATCCGCGAACGCCGCGGCGACGTACGCGCGGTCGAGGCGCTGCTGACACCCGGCGCGGCCAGCCAGGCGGTCGCCGCCGAACCCGTCGAAGTCCAGTTCCTGCGCCAGTACAGCAACTACCTGTCGCCCAAAAGCGGCACCTTCAGCGCCGACACCTGGACCCTGATCGGCACCTATGTGCGCAACACCTGCCTCAACCTGGCGATGCTGGTGGCCTGGCTGTGCGCCCTGCTGGTGCTGCCGCGCTTCGCGGTCTGGGCCGTCAACCGCGTCGTCCAGCCGGGCGGCGCCTGGGCGCGCTATGCGGACGCCATCTGGCTCGCGGGCACCGGCCTGTTCCTGCTCGCCGTGTTCTGCATCGCGCTCAGCATCTCCAGCAAGCCGCAGCATTCGCGCGGGGTGCGCCGCTTCCCGCTGCAGCAGGGCGCGGTCATCCTCTGCGTCAACCTGCCCCTGCTGCTGGCCGGTTTCCTGGTCAGCATCGGCCTGTGGCGCCATGGCGGCGCGGTGCCGCCGATCTGGGAAGTCGGGCTGCCGGCGCGTTTCGAGGGCTGGGGCGTGGGCTGGCTGCTGGTGCCAGGCCTCGTGTATTTCATCGTCTGGGCCAGCGGCTGGTATCTCGCCCACGACCGCATCAGTCCCTACCGCGGCGCCGGTTACGTCATTTGCGGGGCCGGCTGGGTCGCAGTGGCGGGGATGTCGCTGGCGGCGGCGCTGGAATTCGCACCGGGGGCGCTGGCCCACTTCATGACGCTCGAGGCCGCGCGGCTGCTCGTCCTGTGGATCGTTCCGACCGCCTTCGCCGTGCTGCTCGTCTACGCCATCAGCCTGGCGCTGGAACAGCGGCTGCGCCGCCACCGGCCGCGGCCGGACATCTCGCGCGCCGAACTGATGGAGGGCGCCGGCCACTTCCTGTGCGCGATCGGTGCGCTGGCCGCCGGCACCCTGCTGCTGCTCGTCGGCCTGGCGCTGCTGCCCGATCCGCGCGAACACCCGATCCTGAACAACGCCATCGCGCTCGGCACCTTCGGCATGCCGCTGATGATGACGCTGTTTTCGGTGACGATGACGCTGATGATCGGCCTGATCGGGTCCCTGTACAGCGACGCCAGCCGCGAATGGTGGAGCCGGCAGGGCGCCTGGTCGTCGATCTTTTCGCTGGCCTGGCTGATCATGTTCGGCGTGGCCTTCTTCTTCGCGCCGCTGCTGCACTGGGCCTGGCTGACCTACGACCCGATCGCCAACGCCGGCACCGCGATCGGCTGGCTGGTGATGACCTGGATCGGCCTGAAAGCCGGCAGCGGCAGCGCCACCGGCAAGCCCGACAAGAACTGCGCCAAGCGCGAGCTCGCGGCCCGCCTGGCGCCCTATTTCTTCACGGTCGGCATCTTCGCGATGCTCTCGAGCCTGGTGCAGGCGGTGGTGGCGGCGCCCAGCGTGCGCTGCCCGCAGCCGGTGTCGCTGCCCTGCGTCTACGCGGCGCACGCCAATGCCACGCTGGCCACCGATGGCCACACGCTCGCCGTCGCCTTCTGCTGCTTCCTGGGCGCGGCGCTGCTGCTCGGCTGGCGCGTCGACATCAACAAGTTCTCGCTCTACATGCTCTACCGGAACCGCCTGGTGCGCGCCTATTTCGGGGCCAGCAGCGCGCGGCGCGAACCGCATCCCTTCACCGGCTTCGACCCCAAGGACGACCCGCAACTGGCCGACTTCGCCGACCAGCGCCCCTACCACATCGTCAACACCTCGTTGAACCTGGTCAGCGGCGAGGAACTGGCCTGGCAGACCAGGAAGGCCGCTTCCTTCGCCTTCACGCCGCGCTTCTGCGGCTTCGAGATGCCGCTGATGCCGGCGCACGGTGCCAACGAAGGCCTGCGCGACGCCCAGCGCGGCATCTACCGGCCGACCCGCGATTACGCGTCGCGCTCGGGCGCCGGCGACGACGACGCCAGGGTCGGACTCGGGATGGCGGTGGCCCTGTCCGGCGCGGCCGCCAGCCCGAACATGGGCACCCACTCGTCACCCCCGCTGAACTTCCTGATGACGATGTTTAACGTGCGCCTGGGACGCTGGTGCCCGAATCCGCTCAAGGCCGGCTGGACCCGTTCCTCGCCCGGCATTGGCCTGTTCAGCCTCATCGCCGAACTGTTCGGCATGACCAACGCCGACGCCAACTACGTCTACCTGTCCGACGGCGGGCATTTCGAGAACCTCGGCATCTACGAGCTGGTGCGGCGCCGCTGCCGTCTGATCGTCGCGGTCGACGTCGCCAGCGACAAGGAGATGGCCTTCGAAGACCTGGGCAACGCGATCCGCAAGTGCGCCACCGACCTCCACGTGAGCATCGATGTGGACGTGTCGAAGATGGACCTGGTCAAGCAGACCGGCCTGTGCGGCGCCAGCTGCGCGGTCGGCACGATCCGCTACAGCCACGTCGACCCGGACGGCCAGGACGGCACCCTCCTGTATATCAAGCCGGCCATCGTCGGCTCGGAAAACGCGGACGTGCTCAACTACCGCAAGGCCAATCCCGCCTACCCGCACCAGAGCACGGCCGACCAGTGGTTCGACGAGGCGCAGTTCGAAAGCTACCGGGCGCTCGGCTACCACATCACGAAGGCGGCGCTGGGAGAGGCGGCGGCGGCGTCCGCCAAGCCGGGGGGCGGGCATGACATCGCCAGCTTGTGCGCGCATTTGATGCGGCAGCATGGGTTGGCGCCGGCGCGGCCATCGCGCAGGAGCGCAGACGTGCGCGACCAGTTCCGGTAAATATCCGCAATGTGTAGCGGAGGGACGTA
The DNA here is from genome assembly GCF_053668055.1 of Massilia sp. SYSU DXS3249. NCBI lineage: Bacteria > Pseudomonadati > Pseudomonadota > Betaproteobacteria > Burkholderiales > Oxalobacteraceae > Massilia > Massilia sp. SYSU DXS3249. The sequence goes on from NZ_JBSIPX010000011.1 coordinate 99,053, forward strand.
GGGTGGGCAAGTTTCTTGCCCACGCGTTCAACCGACATTTGCAAGCCACGGAGCAGGCCGGGACGCGAGATTTGAACGCGTGGGCGGGAAACCCGCCCACCCTACGTCGGCTCACGGAGTATTACCTATTTCCGGAGCCACTTACGCCGTCGTATCCACCACCACCGCTTCTTCCTTCGGGGCCAGCGCCGCCAGCTGCTCCATCAACTGCGCAAAGCGCTGCTGCCCCGGCTGCAGGCGGTCGACGTGGGCCAGCACGTCGTGGGCCTCGGCGGCCAGCGCCGCGTCGTAGCCCTGCTCGCGCATGGTCGAGACCAGCACCTGGGCCGCGTTGAACAGGATGCGCTGGTTGTTCGGCAGCTTCTCGCGGGCGCCGCGCATCCAGTCGACGGCTTCGACCAGCTTGCCGGTCTTCCACAGCAAGACGCCCTGGTTCATCAGGTCCGAGGCTTCCTTCTTCGAGGCGCGGATCAGGTCCGCGCCCTCTTCCAGCATGCGCGCCTTCCCGAAGATCGCCTGGACTTCATCGAGCAGCACCGGGTTGTCGTGGTTGTTGCGCGCGACGTAGCACAGCAGGTCCACGGGCGCATCCTTGACGCCGACGGCGAACAGCAATGTCGCCATCTCGAGGCAGGTCGGCACGTCGGGCCGCTCGGCACGCGTGGCCAATAAGGCTTCCAGCTCGTCGCCGGCCTTGCGCGCGCGGCGGTAGTCGCCGCTCTCGTGATAGACCAGGCCTTCGGTGATCTTCGCGCGCAGGTCGATGTCGGGATGCGCGTCCTCGCCCAGCTCTCCAAAGGTGCGCTGGGCCGCCGCCAGCAGCGCCTGCGCCTCCTTCGGGTCGTTCTTGATGCCGCATACGCGCGCTAGCCCGAAATAGGCGTCGGGCGTGCGCCGCACGGAGTACTCGCCGATGGCGATGCACTTGCGGAAGGCCTTCTCGGCCATGCCCACATTGCCCAGCTTGAGGCAGACCTGCCCCAGGCTGTTCTGGCGCGGCACCGAGTTCGGCGACAGTTTCGCGGCGCGCTCGAGGATGGAGCAGGCTTCGTCCAGCTTGCCCATGCCCTGCCAGGCCAGCGCCAGGCCGTCGTAGGCGTCGATGTAGTAGCGGTTCTCGGCGATCACGCCCTGGAAGACCTGCCGCGCCCCTTCGAAGTCGCCGTTCGCCAGGCGGATCCTGGCCAGCCCGGCGCGCGCCCACTGGTATTCGCGCTGGGCCAGCACGCGCTCGTAGGTCTCGCGCGCCCGCTCCGGCTCGCCGCTCTTTTCCATCAGGCGCGCCTTCATGCGCAGCAGTTCGATCTCGTGCACGGCACTGGCGGCGATCTGCTCGTCGCACAGGCGCGCCGCGCGCAGGTAATCCTTCTCGGCGTAGGCCTGGTCGATCGGCCTGAACACCTGCTTGCGATGCCAGGCGCGGTTCAGCCGCGTGAGCAGCACGCCTTCGGTGATCGGTTTCACGAGGTAGGCGTCGGGCTGGTGCTCGGCCGCGCCCATCACCGATTCGACGCTCTTTTCGGCCGACACCATCATCCACACGCTCGAGGGCAGCAGCAGGTTGCGCAGGCGCGCTTCCTCCAGCACCTGCTGGCCGTTCTTGCCTTCACCGAGATTGAAATCGCACAGCACCACGTCGTAGCGCGTCCTGGCCAGCAGGGCGATCGCTTCGCCGCCGCTCGCGGCCTGGTCGATGTTGCGCGCGCCCAGGCTGCGCAGGCTCTCGCGCAGCAGCTGGCGCACGCCGACGAAGTCGTCCACGACCAGGTAGTGCATGCCGGCCCAGTCGACCGGCCCGGCGCCGGCGCCGGTGCTGGCAGATTGCGGATCGGGCAGGCTCATGGCAGGCCCAGGATGAAGCAGCCGCCGCCGAGCAGGCCGCCGTTTTCCAGGCGCACGCTGCCCTCGCGGCCGCGGTGGCGGTGCATGCGCGCCACTTCGCGCGAAAAATACAGGCCGAGGCCCGCGCTGTTGGTGGCGAAGTCGACGCTGCCGGAAGCCGTGTCGAGCGCGGCGGCGCCGGCCGCGAGCAGCGGCTGCGGGTAGCCTTCTCCATTGTCCTCGACGCGGATTTCGAGCAGCTCGCCCTGCCTGCGCAGCGACAGGCGAATGCGGTCGCGCGTGTAGTGGACGGCGTTGTTGAGGGCATGCGAGACGACGCCGACGACCAGGTCTTCGTCGAGGTGCCAGACGAGTCGAGGTTCGACATCGACTTCGAGCGCGATGCCGCGCGCCTCGACCAGCACCCGGCCCAGGGCCACGACCTGGGCGGCAAGCTCGCCGGCCTCGATCGGCTGCACGTCGAAGGGATACTCGGGCGTGCCGACCTGCTTGTACAGGGCCAGCAGCTGCATCAGGCTGTCGTTCAGGCGGCGCGTCTGGTAGAGCATCTGCGCCATGTGCGCATGCTCGGGCCGGGCCTGCGCCGCGTCCTCGCCCAGCAGGCGCTCCAGCGTGCCGGAGAGGACGCTGATCGAATTCTTCATGTCGTGGGCGGTCGAGGCCAGGAACATCAGCAGTTGCGGCGCGTGCCGGGTGTCGTCCATGCGACGCGCCCTCCCTGGCGCAAAAAGTTTCCTCTCGTTAATTATACGCAGATCGTGAACGATGCACGCTGCGCGCCGGCGCAGGCGGCGCTATTCATGCGCCAAGGGTGCCGGGGCGCGATTCGTGCGGCGTGCGCGCAACACGAAGCGGGCCGGATCGAGGGCATCGATCAGGTTCGCTTCCAACGGCAGCGGTTCGTTTTCCAGGCGCGCGGCGAGCAGTTCGGCGCACAGCGGCGCCCAGATCAGGCCGCGCGAGGCGTAGCCGAGCAGGCCATATAAACCCGGATGGCGCGGCACGTCGCGCAGGCGCTCGGTGCTGCCGGCGGCGTCGAAATCGGGCAGCGCGCCCACCAGCGGCAGCCGGTCGGGCGCCACGCTGCGAAAACCGACGCGCCCATCGAGAGGGGCATCGGTTGCCGCCGCCGGGTCGGAGACCAGGGCGCGCAGCCTGTCGATGTTCTCCCGCTGGCTGGCCGGGCGCAACAGCGGGTCGGCATCGAGGTCGTAGGTGGCGCCGGCGCAGGCGATGCCGCCCGCCGCCGGCGTCAGGTAAGCCTCGCGGCATAGCACGAACGGCAGTGCCGGCAGCGTGGCCGCGTCGAGGTGGGTGACCTGCCCGCGCAGCGCCGCCAGCGGCAGGCGCGCGGCCTGGGCCAGCTGGATCGAGCCGGCGCCGCCAGCCAGCACCACGGTCGCCGCGCGGGCAAGCGCCGCACCGTCTTCCCCCAGCACTTCCCATGCGTCGCCGGCGCGCGCCAGGCTGACGCTGCCGGCCCCGAACCGGGTCGTCAGCCGCGCGCCGCAGGCCGCGAGCATCGCCTCGCAGACGCTGCCGGGACGGGCCCAGCCGCCCTGGCGGAACAGCCAGGCACCGTCCGGCGCCGGCAGACCGAGCAGCTGCTCGGCCTGGGGCGACTCCAGCCATTCGGCGAATTCCGGCGGGTAGTGGCCGCTTGCTGCGATGGCGCGCGAAGCCTGCGCGTGGCCGGCGTCGCGCGCCAGCTGCATCACGCCGCAGGCCGCGCCTTCGATCTTCTGCCCGATGCCGCCCAGGGTTTCCCAGTGGCGCAGCGCGTACAGGTAGGCGGCGCGCGTCAGGCGGGTCGGGATGTTGTCGTCCTGCGAGAGCAGCGGCATGAAGATGCCGGCCAGGTTGCCCGAGGCTTCGCGCGCGGGCCCCTCGTGGCGATCGACCAGGGTCACCTGCCAGCCACGCGCGCACAGGCGCTCGGCGGCCGCGCAGCCGGCCAGGCCGGCGCCGATCACGACGGCCTGGCGCGGCGGGACTGGGACCTGCGGCAGGCGCGGCTTGCGGCTGGCGAAGCGCGCTGCCGGCTGGGTCGCATCGAACACGAAGCCCTGCGACGCCAGTGCGGCCAGCTGTTCATTGTCGAGGGCGTCGTAGGCCAGCTGCGCGTCGCTCGCAACCAGGCGCGCGAGGCCGCGGGCAAAGCCGGCGCCCTGCCCCTGCAGTCCGCGCAGGCAGGCGAAATCGATGCGCGCCGAGAGCTGGGCCAGCGCGCTGTCGAGGGGCGCGGCCAGCAGGTCGAGCGTGAGCTTGTTATCTTCCTGCGGAATGCGGTGGAAGCCCGGCAGCAGGCCATCTGTCAGGGCCACGATGTGCAGGCGCGCGGGCCGCGCCGGGTCGTGCCGCCAGGCGTCGATCAGCGCGTCGATGTGGGCGCCGGCCTGCGTGGCGAACACCGTGTAGCGTTCGCGGCCCTGCCAGAAGCGTGCGGGGTTCACTTCGCTCCCGCGTGGCGGAAACACGTGGGATCGTGGTCGTCGACCATGCCGATGCCTTGCATGTAGGCATAGACGATGGTCGAGCCGACGAACTTGAAGCCGCGTTGACTCAAGTCTTTCGAGATGCGGTCGGAGAGCGCCGTTTTGGTCGGCCGTGCGCCATCCGGCCAGTCCATGACGACAGGCTTGCCGTCCACAAACGCCCACAGATAACTGTCGAGGGTGAGCCCTTCGGCGCGTAGCGCCAGGTAGGCGCGCGCATTGGCGATCGCCGCCGCCACCTTCAAACGGTTGCGCACGATGCCGGGGTTGGCCAGCAGTTCGGCGACTTTCGCCTCGTCGTAGCGGGCGATGCGCTCGGCATCCCAGCCGTCGAAGGCGGCGCGGTAGTTGTCGCGCTTGTTGAGGATGGTTTCCCAGGACAGGCCGGCCTGCGCGCCCTCGAGGTTGAGCATCTCGAACAGGCGGTTCTCGTCGTGGCAGGGCACGCCCCACTCGTGGTCGTGGTAGTCGAGGTAGCGGGGATTGGCCGGGTTGGCCCAGCTGCAGCGTGGGGTCGTCATGGGCGCACAGTATAAGCCAGCGCCTGCCGGGCCGCATCGGGATGATGGCGGTTTCAAGCCGGGCATTTGTGCCGTACGATAACGCATCTTTCATCCCGAGGAACCGCACCGATGTACATCCCCGCTTCGACCCGCGAGACGCGGCCCGCCGTGCTGCATGCGCTGATGGCGGCGCACCCGCTGGGCATGCTCGTCTCGCACGGCGCGCACGGCCTGGACGCCGACCACATCCCGTTCGAGATCGTGCCGGATGAGGGTTCTCTCGGGGTGCTGCGGGCCCATGTGGCGCGCGCCAATCCGCTGTGGCGCAACGACGGCGGTGCGGTGATGGTGGTGTTTCGCGGCGAGGACGCCTATGTGCCGCCCTCAGCCAGCCAGCGCCATCCCGGCGACACCCGCGTGGTGCCGACCTGGAACTACAGCGTCGTGCACGCCCACGGGCGCCTGCGCACGGTCGAGGACCCGGACTGGATCATGGCGCTGCTGCGCCGCCAGAGCGCCGTGCATGAAGCGCTTGAGGCGAAGCCCTGGTCGCCCGACGACGCGCCGGCGGATTACATCGGCAAGCTGCTGCAGGCGATCGTCGGGATCGAGATCGTGATCGAGCGGTTAGAGGGCAAGAACAAGCAGAGTTGAGCGGGTCCGATCAGGCGCAAGACGTAGGGGTGGTGGAGGCCAGTGGCCTCCTCCACGGCTTCACCGGCGTCCCGACTCCACGCGTCAGCGTCCTCCGCTAATCGCCCCTTTCGCCAAAAAAGCAAAAGCGCGCCGGACGTTCCGCGTCCCACTGCTCCCAAGGGCGCCGCAGCGCCCCTGTCCTATTAAACTTACTTGCCCGACGTCGTACCCGACTTGGCCATCGGCATCTGCTGGGCAGACTTCAGGTGCTGTTCCACGACCGGCATCATCTTGGTCGTCAGCGCCTTGACGTCGGCATCCTTGGCGGCCTTTTCATTCTTTTTCAGCAAAGCGTGTGCTTCCTTGTGCGAAGCCACGCCGCCGACCTTCATATATTCACGGTCGAACTTCTCGCCGCTCAGCTTGGCCAGCCGGGCCGACATCGCCTTGTGCTTGGTGTCGAGTTCGGTCGGCAGGGTCACGCCCTTGGACTGGGCCACGGCCTGCACTTCAGCCAGGCCCTTGGTGTGGTCGTCGATCATTTGCTGGGCGTAGGTTTTCACCTCCGGATTCTGGCTCTTGCTCTGCGCCAGCTTGCCCATTTCGATCTCGGCCATGTTCACCATCGCCATGTCCATGATGCCCTTGCTGTCGGCCTTGCTCATTTTCGCGGTGCCGGCGGCGGTCGCGCCCGCGGTGCCGGACTGGCCCGAGGTCTCGCTCGACATGCCGGTGGCGCCGGTGCCGGTGCTGCCGCTCATGCCGGCGCTGCCGGCAGTGCTGCCGCTCTGGCCGCCATGGCCTGCGTGGCCGGCGGTGCCGGAAGCTGCGGAGCTGCCGGTGCTCTGGCCGGCGGTGCTGGAGCCGACCTGGCCGCTGCGGTCTTCCATGCCCTGGCTGCTGGTGTTGTTGACCGTGCCGTCACGGGCGGTCTTGCCGGTCATGTTGGCCGTGCCCTGGTCGGTCTGCTTCTGCATCTCGGCCGCGCTCTGGCTGGAGGTGGTGGTTTGTGCCTGGACGCCGAAGGCGCTGAACATGGCGGCTGCTGCCGATACGGCGAGCAGTCCTTTCAAAGCTTTGTTTTTTTGCATGATGCTCTCCTGGGGTTGGGGAAGGAGCCGGCATCATGTCTCCGATGCGCCGCTCCTGTTCAAATTGACATCGGCAATCTCTGCGCGGCGGGGCGCCACTTCCTTGCGGTCACGCCGGCCACGCAATCTCGAGCCAAGCCGGAGTCTATCGCCGCGTTCAGGAAGCTAGCGCGCGGTAGCCTTTTAGCAATATCGATGAGGGAGGGCCGCGCCAGGTTCAGCATTCTTCGGGAGCAATCGTGGTCAGCGGCCCGCCCTGCCCGCCCTGGCTTCCCGTACTGCCCGCCAGCAGCGCGCGCAGCTCGGCCAGCGGCATCGGCCGCGCAAAGTAATAGCCTTGCGCCTCGTCGCAGGCGGCCGAGCGCAGGAACTCGACCACGTCGTGCGTTTCCACGCCTTCGGCCACCACCGACATGTTGAGCGCGTGGGCCATGTCGACGAAGGCCTTGACGAAGTCGAAGGCGCTGATGCGCTCGTCGTGCTGCAGCACGAAGGAACGGTCGAGCTTGAGCACGTCGATCGGGAAGCTGCGCAGGTAGGCCAGGCCCGAATAGCCGGTGCCGAAATCGTCGACCGCCAGCTTGACGCCGAGCGCGTGCAGTTCGCGCAGCATGCCGGCGGTGCGCCCGATGTCGTCGATCAGGGCGCTCTCCGTCAGTTCCAGCTCGAGGCAGGCGGGCGGGATGCCGGTCTCGCGCAACACTTGCCGCACCTCGTCCACAAATGTCTGATGCGCCAGCTGGCGCGCCGAGACGTTCACCGAGACGCAGATCGGGCGCCCCAGCTCCAGCATCAGGTGGCGCGTCTGCAGGCAGGCTTCCTGCAACACCCAGCGCCCGATCTGGACGATCAGGCCGGTTTCCTCTGCGATCGGGATAAATTGTTGCGGCGACACGCGGCCGCGCTCCGGGTGGTTCCACCGGATCAGCGCCTCCATGCCCAGCACCGACATGTCGCGCAGGTCGATGCGCGGCTGGTAGTGCAGCTCGAATTCGCCGCGCGCCAGGGCCGGGCGCAGCGAGGTTTCCAGCGCCATCCGTTCGCGCGTGGCGACCGCCATTTCCGGCTCGAAGAAGCGGAAGCGGTTGCGCCCGGCCGCCTTGGCCCGGTACATGGCGGTATCGGCCGCCTGGAACAATTGCTCCTTGGTGGGCGCGTCGCAGGGGAACAGGCTGATGCCGATCGAGGCGCCGATGATCACGTCCTGGCCGGCAATGCTGATCGGCGTGGTGAGCACGTCGAGCAGCTTGTCGCTGATGCGCGCGGCGGCGTCGCGCCCGCTCGCGCAATGGGCGGCGATCACGAATTCGTCCCCGCCCAGGCGGGCAATGACGTCGGTCGGGCGGATCACGCGGCGCAGGCGCGCGGCCACTTCGCACAGCAGGACGTCGCCGAATTCGTGGCCGAAGGAATCGTTGACTTCCTTGAATCGGTCGAGGTCGAGGAAGATGGCCGCCACCGAGGCATTGCGCGGACAGGCGTCGAACATGTGCTGCACGCGCTCGTTGAGCAGCGCCCGGTTCGGCAGGCCGGTGAGCGTATCGTGCGTGGCCAGCGTGCGCAGCCGGTCCTGCGCCTCTTCCCGCTCGGTCACGTCGCGGATGATGGCCTGGAAAAATTCCTTGCCACCGTCCTCGAAGCGCGAGATGTGGACGTCGGCCGGGAAGGTGCTGCCGTCGCGGCGCCGTTTCTCGATCCGCAGCAGCTGGGTATGGCCTTCCTCGAGGGCGAGCCCGAGCTCGGCGTCGTAGGCATAGCCGCTGTCGATGTCGCGCACGTGCAGCGTGCGGAATTCTTCCTCGGTATAGCCGAAGTTGCTGCAGGCGCGGCTGTTGGCGGCGATGATGCGCAGTTCGCTGTCGGTAATGATGATGCTGTCGGCGGCATGCTGGAACAGGTTGCGGAAACGCTGCTCGCTCTTGCGCATCGCCTGCTCGGCCTGGTACTTGAAGGTGATGTCGTGGAAGTAGACCGACAGCCCCTCCTCGCTCGGATAGGCGCGTACCTCGATCCAGGTGCCGGACGGCTCCCAGAACGTTTCGAAGGTGCAGGCGACTCCGGTTTCCATGGCCTGGATGTAGAAACCGAGCGAATCGGAATGGTGCAGGTCGGGCACCAGCTCGAGCAGGTTCTTGCCGATGCTGGGATCCACATCCAGGTTGACGAAGGCGCCGGCCTTGCGGTTGGCGTAGGTGACGCGCCACTCCCGGTCCACCGCGAAGAAGGCATCGCCTATGCTCTCGAGCATGACGTGCTGCTGCTGCTGCGACTTGCGCAGCTGTTCGCGGGCCTGGTGCTCGGCGGTGACGTCGCGCGCCGTGGCATAGGTGACCTGGTTGAGGGTGCACCAGCGCACCGAGACCGACATGATGACCGGGCTACCGTCCTTGCGTAGCCAGCAATGCTCGAGGCCGCTCCGGGTGGACACGCCCGAGCGCAGTTCGCCGCGCAATACCCGGAAGGCTTCCCGCGCTTCATTGCTCAGCAGCTCCACATAATTGCGTCCGACCAGTTCTTCCGGGCGATAGCCGAGGATTTCCAGCGCCGCGCTGTTCACGCGCAGGAAACGGCCCTCGGCATCGATCAGGGCGATCAGGTCGAGCGAATTCTCGATCAGGGCAGTGTTTTCTTCGGCAAGCTGGGTCAGGCGTGCCGCGTTGGCGATCTCGTTCAATGGAATGCTCGTGTGTGCGTCGCCTGCGGAGGGAACGGGTCAGGATAAAAAAGGAGGACGGCTGCCTATCCGCGAACTACATGGCAAAGCAATAACATTGCGCAATATTAGTTCCCGGAAGGAAATTCTAGCCGTATTTCCAGGACGATGACACCTTTATGGCTGCGTTCTGACACAATTTGCGGCCAAGTGTGTTGGCAACGATACAGGCGAAGACGTAGACTCCCCATTCAGATCGCCTTACCAAGAGAGACAGCACGTGCAAACCGACAGACGCAGTGTCGAGCGACCAAAGATCGTTCTTCCCGTCATTACGCGGGAGAGCGTACGCGAACTGGTCGAGAACGAAGCCGCGCACCTGCGCAGCGCCGTCGAGGCCGGACGCAACCACTACCAGGTGCGGCTCGACCAGCACGACCAGATCGTGGCTTTCATGGCAACCCTCAACCCGGTCGACCTCGAACGTTTTTCGAGCTTTTACGAGACGGAAGCCGCCGCCGTGCGCGCCGCCGCCGCGCAGCGCGGCAGTTGGCGTCCGGTATCGGGAGCGATGGCGGTGCAGCCTGGGCAATCGGGCGAGCTGCGCATCGGCCCCTGGGCAGTGGCCGCGGCGGGATTCGTCGCGGCAATGGCGGCAGTGATCCTGAAGCGCTGATCCGTCGCATCGGCGGTTTTCGCCGGTTCCCTGCCGCGAATTAGGCGCCCCTGTCTTGATCGCGCTCAACAGTCTGACCAGTCTGTTGCATGGGCGCGCCACTCGGATGTTGCGCAGGGGAAATTTACTGCGAGCGAGCCCCGGCCCGTGTAGACTGGGCCTCCTGCCCTTTCTTCCGTCCGCCGGCGTTCCCGGCGTATTTGAACCCATGTCACTTGGACATTACGAACCAACGCTCGTCGTGGTGTCGATCCTGGTTGCGATCTACGCATCCTATACCGCGCTGAGCCTGGCTGAACGCGTGCGCCATTCGCACGGCAAAGCAACCTATTGGTGGATGGGCGGCGGCGCCTTTGCCATGGGCACCGGCATCTGGGCCATGCACTTCATCGGCATGCAGGCCTTCCGCCTGCCCTTTGCGGTCGGCTATGACGGCGGCATCACCTTCATTTCCTGGCTGCTGCCGGTGCTGGCCTCGCTGCTCGCCATGTCGCTGATCAGCCGCCCGGCGCCCACCGCCAGCCATTTCGCGATCAGTTCCGTCCTGATGGGCATGGGCATCAACGCCATGCACTACACCGGGATGGCGGCCATGCGCATGCGCCCCGGCATCGAATACGACCCGCTGCTGTTCGCCGCCTCGGTCGCGATTGCCATCGGCGCCTCGGCCGGCGCGCTGTGGATCGCCTTCCACCTGCGCGAACGGCTGCTCCGCGGCCGGCTCGCGCAGCTTGCGGCTGCCATGGTCATGGGCTTCGCCATCGTCGGCATGCACTACACCGGCATGGAAGCGGCACATTTCCAGGCGGGCGCCATCTGCCTCGAGGCCGACGTCGGCATCAGCCAGGATTTGCTGGCCGCCATGGTGACGGTAACCGCCCTGCTGCTGCTGACGATCGCCACCCTGGTCGCCGTCTACGATTCGCGCCTGGAAGACCGCTCGCGCATCCTGGCCGCCTCGCTGGCCACCTCGGCCGAACGCGAGACTCTCTACCTGCACGAGCAAAAGGCGCGCGTGGAAGCCGAGCGCCTGTCCGAGATGAAGGACGAATTCCTTTCTACCCTGTCGCACGAGCTAAGGACGCCGCTCAACGCCATGCTCGGCTGGGCCCAGCTGCTGATGGACGGCGGCAAGGACGAAAAAATGCTGCGCCGCGGCCTGCAGACGATCGAACGCAACGCGCGCGCGCAAGCCCAGCTGATCGAGGACATGCTCGACATGAGCCGCCTGATCGCCGGCAAAATCCGCATCGAAGTCGACCGCACCTGGCCTTCGGACTTCATTTCCGCCGCGGTCGAGACCGTGCGCCCGACCGCGCTTGCCAAGGGCGTGCGCCTGGAAACGCAGATCGAAAGCCATGCCGGCCCGCTCGCGGCCGACGCCGGCCGCCTGCAGCAGGTGATGACCAACCTGCTCTCGAACGCCATCAAGTTTACGCCCGGCGGCGGCCTGGTGCGGATCAGCTCGAAACGGCAGAAGGATGCCATCGTGATCGAGGTGACGGACACCGGCATCGGCATCAAGCCCGAATTTTTACCCTACGTATTCGACCGTTTCCGCCAAGCCGACGCCTCGTCCACCCGGCAGCACGGCGGCCTCGGGCTGGGCCTGTCGATCGCGCAGCAACTGGTCGAACTGCAGGGCGGGCAATTGCGCGCCGCCAGCGCCGGCGAGGACAAGGGCGCCACTTTCACCTTGAGCATGCCCTTGCAGGGTGCGCAGGGCGATGCAGTCCCGGCACCGGATTGCCTGCTCAAGCCGCACGACCTGGACGCGGTGCGCGCCAGCAGCGGCGCGCTGGCCGGCCTGACGATCCTGGTGGTGGACGACGAGCGCGATTCGCTCGACATCGTCCATTACGTGCTGGCTGACATGGCCGCCACCGTCGTCACGGCATCCACCGCCTACGAGGCCCTGCAGACGATCGACCAGCTCAAGCCGGACCTGATCATCAGCGACATCGGCATGCCTAAAATGGACGGCCTGGAACTGATGCGCCGCATACGGGCCTCGAGCAACCCGAGAGTAGCCGGCGTGCGCGCCCTCGCCCTGACCGCCTTCTCGCGCCGCGAGGACCGGGTGCGCTCGCTGGAAGCCGGTTTCGACGAATACCTGGCGAAACCCGTCGCCCCGAGCGAACTGGTGCGCACGGTGCTGACGCTGTGCGACAGCCTGCTCGACAAGCCGGCGGATACGGCCGCTGCGCCGCCAAAACGCGTGTAAAGGTCAAACCGCTGTCACGCAGCGGTCAAGCGCCTGTCACATTCGGGAGCGAAGATAAGGCCTGTTCGCAAGAACACGGCAGCTTCGCTGTCCTACCGGCGCCGGCGGTCGGGAAACATACCGGCACCAGTTTCCTCAGCGGACGGCAGCGTCTGTCCCGCTCCTGTCGCACACTCCGTACGATATCGAACCGAAACACGCTTCCCGCAGGGGTAAGGTCGCAAGACGACCCCGGCAGTAGATAGCTGCGCCGGCGATTCATTTTCTCAAGGGAGCTTTCATGGAACGACAGACAGCCGCCATGGTGGGCGGAGTCATCGCGGGAGTGGTGACGAGCGCAGTCATGTTTGCAGGCCGCAAGAGCGGCGTCATGACCAAGACGCTGGACCGGGATGCGGTGGACTGGATCGACGAGAAGACGGGTTCGCGCGCGGTCATCGGCGACACCGGCACCAGCGTCGTCGAGTTCGTCAATCACCTCGGCGCGTCCGCAGCCTTCGGCGCGGGATACGCCAAGATCAGGGACCTCGCCCCTTCGCTGCCGCCCGCCGCACTCGGCACGCTGTACGGCACGGTGCTGTACGCCGTCAACATCGGCGCCATCGCACCGGTGCTCGGGATCACGAAAGGCGAGATCCAGGCCGGCCCGCGCAAGGCCGGCGAGCGCTGGGCCATCCACGTGCTGCAGGCCGTGGTGACCGCAGTCGTGGCGGAGCGCCTGGCTGCTCGTGCCGAGGACTACTGACCCCGGCTCAAGCGAACGACTCAGTCGAACTTCGAGAAGTCCGGCTTCCTCTTCTGGAAGAAAGCCGTAAACGCTTCCTTCGCCTCGGGGCCGGTCAGCATGGCGCTGAACTGTTTGTTCTCGACGGCGATGGTCTCCGCCACCAGTGCGGCGCGCGGGCGCTTCATGAGGGCCTTGGTGGCGCGCACCGAGGCGGCCGGCAGCGCCACCAGCTTGGCGGCCTGGCCTTGCGCGAAGGCCAGCAGTTCGGCGGCCGGCAGCACCTTCGCCACGATCCCCATCTCCAGCGCTTCCTGGGCCAGGAAGGCTTCGCCCAGCATCAGCTTTTCGGCGGCGCGGGTGTAGCCGGCTGCCTGCTGCACCAGCAGCGAGGAGGCGAATTCCGGGCACAGGCCGAGCTGGGTGAAGGGCATCGAGAATTTCGCGTTGTCGGCGGCATAGACCAGGTCGCAGTGCATCAGCATCGTGGTGCCGATGCCGACGGCGGCACCGGCCACTGCGGCCACCACCGGCTTGGTGCAGCCTTCGAGGGCGCGCATGAACTGAAACACCGGGCGGTCCTCGGTCATCGCGCCTTCGCCGGCGTTGTTCAGGAAGTCGTCGAGGTCGTTACCGGCGGTAAAGATCTCGGGCTTGCCGGCGATCAGGACGGCGCGCACCTGCGGGTCCTGTTCGGCGTCGACCAAGGCCTCTGCCATGGTGGTGTACATGGCGCCGGTGATGGCGTTCTTGCGCTCGAGGCGGTCGAATTCGATGGCGAGGATGCCGTTGGATTTGTTGACGAGGATGCTCATTGTGTTCGGTCTCCGGGGTGTTTTGGATGCACGAAAGACCGCGTGGGCATGAATGCCCACCCTACGTTTCGGTAGGGTGGGCACTCGTGCCCACGCGGTGATACGTGCAGGCCATATCAACGCAATACGCTGACACGGCCACTATCAAAATTAAACGCGCTCGATAATACCCGCCGCGCCCATGCCGGCGCCGACGCACATCGTCACCATGCCGTACTTCAGGCTGTTGCGGCGCAGTGCGTGCACGACGGTCGCGGCGCGGATGGCGCCGGTCGCGCCCAGCGGGTGGCCGAGGGCGATCGCGCCGCCCATCGGGTTGACCTTGCTGGTGTCCAGGTCCAGGTCGCGGATCACGGCCAGGGCCTGGGCTGCAAACGCTTCGTTCAGCTCGATCCAGTCCAGCTGGTCCTGGGTGATGCCGGCGGCTGCGCAGGCGACCGGGATCGCCGCCTTCGGGCCGATGCCCATGATTTCCGGCGGCACGCCGCGCACGGCGAACGAGGAAAACTTGGCCAGCGGGGTCAGGTTGTGCTCGCGCAGGATCTTTTCGCTCACCACGATCAGCGCGCCGGCGCCGTCCGACATCTGCGACGAGGTCGCAGCCGTCACGGTGCCCTTGGCGGCGAAGACCGGCTTCAGCTTGGCCATCGATTCGAGCGAGGCGTCGGCGCGCGGGCCTTCGTCCATGTCGACGGTGCGGCGCTTGACCGAGATTTCGCCGGTCGCCAGGTTCGGCGTGCGGGTGATGATTTCGACCGGGGTGATCTCGTCCTTGAACTGGCCTGCCTGCTGGGCGGCGATGGCGCGGCGGTGCGATTCCAGGCCGAAGGCGTCCTGGTCTTCGCGCGACACTTTCCACTGCTGCGCCACTTTCTCGGCGGTGAGGCCCATGCCGTAGGCCAGGCCCACGTTCTCGTCCTTGAAGGTCTCCATGTTGATCGACGGGTGGTGGCCCATCATCGGCACCATCGACATCGATTCGACGCCGCCGGCGATCATCACGTCGGCTTCGCCGACGCGGATGCGGTCCGCCGCCATGGCCAGGGCCGTGATGCCCGAGGCGCAGTAGCGGTTGACCGTCACGCCGCCGACGGTGTTCGGCAGGCCTGCCAGCACCACCGAGTTACGGGCGATGTTGAAGCCCTGCTCCGCTTCCGGGAACGAGCAGCCGACGATGGCGTCGACGATCAGGGCCGGGTCGAGGTTGGGCACGGCGGCCATGGCGCCGCGAATGGCGGCCACCAGCAGGTCGTCCGGGCGGGTCGTTTTGAACATGCCGCGTGGCGCCTTGCCGATAGGGGTGCGGGTCGCTGCGACGATGTATGCGTCTTGAAGTTGTTTGCTCATGTCAGTAGTCCTGTTCTGTCGCGGCTTAGTTACGCACTGGTTTGCCGGTCTGCATCATGCCCATGATCCGCTCTTGCGTCTTCGGGTTGTTCAGCAGTTCGATGAAGGCCTTGCGTTCCATGTCGAGCAGCCACTGCTCGGACACCACGCTGCCCTGGTCGACGTCGCCGCCGGTCACGATCTCGGCGATCATGTCGCCCAGCTTGTAGTCGTGCGCCGAGATGAAGCCGCCGTCACGCATGTTGACCAGCTGGCCGCGGATGGTCGCCCAGCCGTAGCGGCCGGTCACCTGTACCGGACGCTTGCTTGGTGCGCGGTAGCCGGCGTCGAACATGGCGCGCGCGGTGACCTTCGCCACGTGCAGCAGCTCGTAGGTATTGAAGACGATGATGTCGTCTTCCTTCAGGTAGCCCATCGCCTTGGCTTCCAGCGCCGACTTCGACACTTGTGCGGTGGCCGCGTTGGTGAAACCGGTCTTCAGGAATTGCAGGATGTCGTTGCCCTTGGCTTCCGTGAAGGCGCGTACCGCCGCTTCCTTCAGGCCGCCGCCGGCCGGCACCAGGCCGACGCCGACTTCGACCAGGCCGATGTAGGACTCGATCGAGGCGACGCGCTTCGACGCATGCAGCGCCAGTTCGCAACCGCCGCCCAGCGCCAGGCCGGCAACGGCAGCGACGACCGGGATGTTCGAGTACTTCATCTGCATGAAGGTGTCCTGCAGCTCGCGCACGATCGGCTCCATCGCCTTCGCGCCGCCGGTCATGAAGGCCGGCAGGGCCGATTGCAGGTCGGCGCCCGCCGAGAACGCGCCGCCTTCGGTGGCGTCGGTATTCCAGATCACCAGGCCCTTGAAGTTGGCTTCGGCTTCGGCCAGGCCGCGTTTCAGGCCCTTGATGACGCCGTCGCCGATGACGTGCATCTTGGTCTTGAGCGAGATGATCAGCACGTCGTCGCCGGTGTGCCACAGGCGCACCGAGTCGTCCTCGAACACGGTGGTGCCGGCGGTTTTCGCATCGGCCGCGCCGGCGCCCAGCACCGGCGCCCGGAAGGCCTGGCGCTCGTAGACGGCCAGGTTCGAACGCGGCACGTAGCTGTTCGAGGCGGCCGAGTAGGAACCCTCGGCGGTGTGCACGCCCTTCTCAGCCACCTGGCCTTCGAAGACCCAGGCTGGCAGCGGTGCGTTGGTCAGCGCCTTGCCGGAATCGATGTCTTCCTTGACCCATTCGGCGATCTGCTTCCAGCCTGCCGCCTGCCAGGTCTCGAACGGGCCGACGCTCCAGCCGAAGCCCCAGCGCATCGCGAAGTCGATGTCGCGCGCGTTGTCGGCGATGGTGTCGAGGTGGATCGCGATGTAGTGGAAGGCGTCGCGGAAGATCGCCCACAGGAACTGCGCCTGTGGGTTGGTCGATTCGCGCATGGCCTTGAACTTCTTGACCGGGTCTTTCTCCTTGAGGATGCGCGCGACGATGTCGGCCGCCTTGGCACCGCCGGCGACGTATTCGCCGGTCGCGAAGTCGAGGCGCTGGATCTCCTTGCCGACCTTCTTGTAGAAGCCGCCGCCGGTCTTCTGGCCCAGGGCGCCCTTCTCGATCAGTTTCGACAGGACCTCAGGCGTCTTGTACAGGGCGAAGAACGGGTCGTCCTGCAGCGTGTCCTGCATGGTCTTGATGACGTGGCCCATGGTGTCCAGGCCCACGACGTCGGCGGTACGGAAGGTGCCGGATTTCGCGCGGCCCAGCTTGGCGCCGGTCAGGTCGTCGACCACGTCCACGGACAGGCCGAACTTCTCGGCTTCGTGGATGGTGGCCAGCATGCCGAAGATGCCGACGCGGTTGGCGATGAAGTTCGGCGTGTCTTTCGCACGCACGACGCCCTTGCCCAGGACCGAGGTCAGGAAGGTCTCGAGCTGGTCGAGGATCGCCGGATTGGTCGACGTGGTCGGGATCAGCTCGACCAGGTGCATGTAGCGCGGCGGGTTGAAGAAGTGCACGCCGCAGAAGCGCGCCTTCAGGTTGTCGTCAAAACCTTCGGCCAGCTTGTTGATCGACAGGCCCGAGGTGTTCGAGGCGAAGATGGCATTGGCGCCGATGTGCGGAGCGACCTTCTTGTACAGGTCGTGCTTCCAGTCCATGCGCTCGGCAATGGCTTCGATGATCAGGTCGCAGCCAGCCAGCACTTCGAGGTTGTCCTCGTAGTTCGCGACTTCGATCAGGCTCGCGTCGTCCTTGTTGCCCAGCGGGGCCGGCGACAGTTTTTTGAGGCCTTCGATGGCTTTCAGGACGATGCCGTTCTTCGCGCCTTCCTTCGCAGGCAGGTCGAACAGCACCACAGGCACCTTGGCGTTGACGCAGTGCGCAGCGATCTGCGCGCCCATCACGCCCGCGCCCAGGACGGCGACTTTCTTGACGGTGAAATTGGTCATGGTTTTATCCCTTCGTTCTTAGAACAGGTCGGCGTCGAGCGCCAGCAGGTTGTTCGCGCCCGAGCGTGCCTGGCGGATCAGCATCGCGGTTTCCGGGTACAGGCGGGCAAAGTAGAAGCGTGCGGTCGCCAGCTTGGCTTCGTAGAAGCGGTCGCCCGAATCCTTCTTTTCCAGCGCGATCTTCGCCATCTGCGCGAAGAAGTAGCTGAACACCATGTGGCCGACGACGCGCAGGTAAGGCACGGCAGCCGCGCCCACTTCGTCCTGGTTCGTAAAGGCCTTCATGCCGATTTCCATGGTCAGCTTGCCGACCTTGTCGCCCAGCTCGCCCAGCGGCGTCACGAATTCGGACATGGATTCGTCCAGGCCGTTCTCTTCGACGAAGGCCTTGATCTTCTCGCCAAAGGCGCGCAGCTTGGCGCCGTTGTCCATCAGGATCTTACGGCCCAGCAGGTCGAGCGACTGGATGGTGTTGGTGCCTTCGTAGATCATGTTGATGCGCGCGTCGCGCACGTACTGCTCCATGCCCCACTCGCTGATGTAGCCGTGGCCGCCGTAGACCTGCATCGCTTCCGAGGTCGCGATCCAGCCGTTGTCGGTGATGAAGGCTTTCACGATCGGGGTCAGCAGCGCGACTTCGCCGGCGGCTTCCTTGCGCACGTCTTCGTCAGGGTGGTTCAGTTCGCGGTCGATCTGCAGCGCGACATACGAGCACACGGCGCGCGCGCCTTCGGCGTAGGCCTTGGCGGTCAGCAGCATCCGGCGCACGTCCGGGTGCACGATGATCGGGTCGGCTGGCTTGTCCGGCGCCTTCGGGCCCGACAGCGAACGCATCTGGATGCGGTCCTTCGCGTAGACCAGCGCGTTCTGGTAAGCCACTTCGGTCAGGCCGAGCGACTGCATGCCCACGCCCAGGCGGGCGGCGTTCATGAACACGAACATCGCGTTCAGGCCTTTATGCGGCTGGCCGATCAGGGTGCCGACGGCGCCGTCCAGGTTCATCTGGCAGGTGGCGTTGCCGTGGATGCCCATCTTTTCTTCGATCGCGCCGCAGAAGATCGGGTTGCGTTCGCCCAGCGAGCCGTCCGCGTTCGGCAGGAACTTCGGCACCAGGAACAGCGAGATACCCTTCGAGCCTTCCGGTGCGTCCGGCAGGCGCGCCAGCACCAGGTGGATGATGTTTTCGGCGACGTCGTGCTCGCCGGCCGAGATGAAGATCTTCGAGCCGGTAATTTTATAAGTGCCGTCGGCTTGCGGCTCGGCCTTCGAGCGCAGCAGGCCCAGGTCGGTGCCGCAGTGCGCTTCGGTCAGGCACATGGTGCCGGTCCACTCGCCCGAGACCAGCTTCGGCAGGTAGAACTGCTTCTGTTCGTCGGTGCCGTGTTCCTTCAGGCACTCGTAGGCGCCGTGCGACAGGCCCGGGTACATGGTCCAGGCCTGGTTGGCCGAGTTCAGCATTTCATAGAACGAATTGTTCAACGAGACAGGCAGGCCCTGGCCGCCGTATTCCGGATCGCAGGCCAGCGCCGCCCAGCCGCCTTCGACGTACTGCTTGTACGCTTCCTTGAAACCCTTCGGGGTCGTCACGGTCTTGGTGGCGGCGTCGAAATGGCAGCCTTCGCGGTCGCCGGAATGGTTCAGCGGGAACAGCACTTCCTGCGTGAATTTCGCACCCTCTTCCAGCACCTGGTTGATGATGTCGGCGTCGATTTCCTGGTATGCAGGCAGGTTCTTGAACTCTTCGGTGACGTTGAGGAATTCGTGCAGCACAAACTGCATATCCCGGATTGGCGCGACGTACTGACCCATGGTTTTCTCCTGACGAAGGTAAGGTATGTTGGAACGTGTTTTGAAACGGACAGGGCGGGCGCTTAGCCTGCCTGACTGCCTTGATTGGGATTACGGTAATTCTCGATCAGCCGCGCGAAGCCGCGGTTGGCGCGTTCGACCGCGCCGGGAATCCGCAGGAAACGTGCGTCGTGGTGCAGGGCCAGGATCAGCCCGTAACATTCGTAGACCAGTTGCTCGGGGTCGGTGTTGCTCTTCAGGTCGCCGCTATCGATGCTCTGCTGCACGCAGCGCAGCAAGGCGCCCTGCCAGGCACGGACCATGGCGACCAGCGATTCGCGGATCGGGCCTGGCCGGTCATCGTACTCCACCGCACCGCTGATATAAATACAGCCCGACGCGATTTCGACCGATACCCGCTTGACCCAGCGCGCGAACATCGATTCCAGGCGCGGCAAGCCGCGTGGCTCCTTCACGCTGGGATAGAACACTTCCTGCTCGAAACGGTGGTGGTAGAGCTTCAGCACTTCCATCTGCAGGTCTTCGCGCGACCCGAAGTGGGCAAACACGCCCGACTTGCTCATGCTCATGCGATCGGCCAGCAAGCCGATGGTCAGGCCCTCGAGGCCATTGCGGCTGGCCAGCTCGAGCGCGACGTCGAGGATCGCCGCCCGCGTCTGCTCGCCCTTGCGCATGAATTTGGCTGAAGTGTTGATGACTGTCCCCCGCGTGAATCGAAAAATCCGAACGCTCGTACTATTATCTATCGGCCGTGGAATGTCAAACGGGAACTTAGAGGTGGGGTTCTACTGTTGAACTCTGGCGCTGTGGATGCGCCGGAGCTGGTTGAACGCGTGGACGGCAGAGCCGTCCACCCTACATCCCTTCGTAGGGTGGTCGGCTATACCCGACGATGTGCATTCCCGCTGCCGATGCGCCGCCCACGCGTTCAACAAACACCGGATCAATTGCGATGTCTGCCGGCCCTTAACCACCCGCCCGCGAAATCGCCCGCCGATCCCGCTTGGTCGGCCGCCCCTTGATACTGCTTCCCGGCTCCGGAAACAACCTGCGCGCCTCCGAATCGTTCTCGCGCCGCTGGATGCTCTCCTCCGTCTCCCGATACAACGCGCGCGCAATCGGCGCCGCGCCGCGTTTATCGGAAAGACCGAGCACGACCACTTCCCAGCGATCCGAGCCGTTGTCGATGAAAATCTTCTCGTTGAGCTTTACATTGCGCGCCGGTTTCACCGGTTCGCCTGCGATGCGCACCCGGCCGCGATCGACCGCGTCCGCCGCCAGCGAGCGGGTTTTAAAAAAGCGTGCGGCCCACAGCCACTTGTCGATGCGTACGTTGTTGTCTTCCATAACCCTGCTCTTCCTTATGCGTAGCCAATGGCAAATACCCGCATCGCCAGCTTGTACAGAAAGTACGCCATTTCATACTGTGCGCGGCGCACCCATCCCATGCCTTCGAACTCCTCGGGACGCACGATGACGCCGTCGGCGATGCCTCCCATGATATGGGTACGAACTGCCCGTGCAAAAGCGGCATTCCGCACGACGATATTGGCTTCCTGGTTCAGGAACAGCGACAGGCCGTCGCAATTGCTCGATCCGACCGTGGCCCAGTCGTCGTCGACCACGGCGATCTTCGCGTGCAGCTGGGTCTTGCGGTATTCGACCACGTGGATGCCGGCGGCCAGCAGCTTCGGATAAAAGGAGCGCGCGACGGCGTCCTGCAGGCGGAATTCGCCGACGCCGATCAGGAGCGTCACCTCGACCCCGCGCCGCGCTGCCTGGGCCAGGGCATCGCGGAACTTGCGCCCCGGCGCGAAATACGGGTTGGCCAGCAGCACGCTTTTCTTGGCCTGGCCGATGGCCTGCAGGTAGGCGCGCTGGATGGTTCTCCGGTTGCGCAGGTTGTCGCGCACGACGAAGGCGGCGCGCATCGGCCGCACGGCCTCGCCCGGCGGCTGGCGCAGCGTCTCGCGCCGGGTTTCGCGCTGCGTCTCGCGGAACAGTTCCATCCGGTGCCGCAGCTTCAGGTGGCCGGCGCGCATCCACTGGGCCTGGGCCTCGAAGTGGATCTGCGCCACCAGCGGCCCCCTCACCTGCACGGCGAAATCCCAGCGCGGCGCCGGCAGCGGGCGCTCGGGATCGTAATCGCAGAGCATGTCGTCATTGATGTTGATGCCGCCGACAAAAGCAGTCTCGCCATCGATGACCGTGATCTTGCGGTGGGTACGGGCGACTCCGCGCCGGAACCATTTGTTGAACACCCGGTAATGCACCCCGGCGGCGGCAAACGCTTCGGCACGGCGGCAGCAGACACGGTGCCCGGTGCCGAACCAGTCGACCAGCACCCGCACCTTGACGCCGCGCCCTGCAGCACGGATCAGGGCCTGCTCGATGCCCTTCGCAACCGTGTCCTCGGCAAAGATATAGGTTTCGAAGAGGATGTCGTGCCTGGCGGCGTCGATCGCTGCTGTCATCGCCGGAAACAGGGCCTGCCCCGTTTCGAGCAGGACGACGTCGTTGTTCGCTACATAGGTCACGCTGCGCATGCTGATGCCAACTACGAGACCAGCTGCAGTTCGGCGACGATCGGCGCGTGATCGGACAGTTTGGCCCACATCGGGCCGGCCATGACCTGTGCGTTGTCGACCTTGAAGCCGCGCACATAGATGCGGTCGAGCCGGAACCAGGGCAGCGCGGCCGGGAAGGTACGTGCCGGCGCCAGGCGCGGCTGGCGGCCGGCCCAGCTGCGCACCATGTCGCCCAGCGGCGATTTCGGCCCGAGCTCGTCGAACACCTCGGTCACGCCGAGCGCCTGGCGCAGGCGGTCGCTGAGGGTGTTGCGCCAGTCGTTGAAGTCGCCGGCGATGATCACCGGCTCGCCGTTCGGCGCCGAATGTTTTACTGCCTCGATCAGCTGGACCGTCTGCCGCCCGCGCCCGCCTTCGAAGAGGCCGAGGTGGACCACGTAACAATGGACCTTGCCGGCCGGCGTTTCCAGCACGCAGTGCAGGATGCCGCGCTGTTCATAGGCGTGGTCGGACACGTCATGGTTATGGCTGTTTTCGATGGGAAAACTGCTGAGCAGTGCGTTGCCGTGGTGGCCGTGGTCGTAGACCGCGTTCATGCCGTAGGCGGAATGGTGCGAGTCGCCGGCGAAATAATCGTATTGCGCCGTTTCCGGCCAGATCCGCTGTTCGCGCTTGTGGTTGCCGTAGCGTTCCTGGTGACGGTCATGCCGCCCCTGCACTTCCTGCAGGAACACGATGTCAGCGTGGAATTCGGAAATCGCTTTCTTGAGCGCCAGCACCCGCGGGGTACTACGCAAGGACGAGACACCCTTGTGAATATTGTAGGTTGCGACACGAATCTTCATGGGAACATTCTAACCCCATCAGTCCGTGTTCTTTTTTATAAGGCTTCCAATCGTGCGGACACGGGGCGCGATCTCTGGGAACCGCTACCCCGTGCGCAGATCATTCAAACGCAGGTGCTGCTTCCCAGTGCTGGCGAAGCGCCGCGTTGCGGGGCGATGCCAAATGCTCCGCTTCGGATAACGGCACGGCGATCAGGCGCGGGCCGCTCAGGCGTAACCCGCATTGCAGGTCGATGTAAAAACACTCATCGTCCACGCTGACTGCTTTGACCTTCTCGTGCTTCGTTTCGAATTGTTCCATTGCGTTCTCCCAGAATCCGTTTGGATGGACTTATATGTTGCAGTTCAAAAACTCGCCAGAAGCGAGATACCGACGATATTCGACCCGTTTCCAATTGTCAAACGCCGAATCTATTGTGCTCCAGCTAACATAGCAAATTTCCTAAGGGTATTTTTCCTACAGGAACATGTTTCAAGATGTAAGCAAGAAAGTTTCCTAAGATAATTTGTATAAGCGAGGGGCATAATTGTATCAATTTGTATGCATATTCGCTGTGTTTTCCCGACTATCTGACGATCTTTCACCATGTAAACATAGACTTATGGTTTCTAACGAGAACGACTTTGTTTTCTTAAAAGACATTTTTTGTACGTTTTTAGGCAAGAGACTTGTAGGACTTTTTCTAGGTGACCGTTGTATTTGCGCCTACAAGCGGAAAACGCTTGACTTTTCAAAAATCGATACCTCGACAGTAAATGAGAACAGGCCGCGCGCCGCAAAAATGTGCGCACAGAATGAAGCCCCGCAGGCGCACAGTCCATACGGGGCTTCTCGAGGGGAATCGGGAACGGCGGGCGTCGCGGCTCAGGCGTTACGCATTTGCGCCTGGGTGACGTTGCTGCCCGGCGCGACGCTCTGCGTCAGCCAGACATTGCCGCCGATGGTAGAGCCGGCGCCGACGGTGATCCGTCCGAGGACGGTGGCGCCGGCATAGATGACGACGTCGTCCTCGACGATCGGATGGCGCGGCGCGCCTTTGACCAGGGCCCCGCTCTCGTCCGTCGGGAAGCGGCGCGCACCGAGGGTCACTGCCTGGTACAGGCGCACCCGCTGGCCGATGATTGCCGTCTCTCCGATCACGACGCCGGTGCCGTGGTCGATGAAGAAGCTGGCGCCGATCTGCGCGCCCGGATGGATGTCGATGCCGGTCAGGGTATGGGCGATGTCGGCCGCCAGGCGCGCCAGGAAAGGCGTGCCGAGGCGATGCAGGCAGTGCGCAAGCCGGTGGTAGAGCACGGCGATGGTGCCGGGGTAGCACAGCATGATCTCGGCGACCGAACTGGCCGCCGGGTCGCCCGCCAGCGCCGCCTGCACGTCGGACACCAGCAAGGCGCGGATGCCCGGCAGGTTGCCGGCGAAGGAACGCGTGATGGCGCGCGCCTGCTCCGCCAGCTCGGCGTCGGCCGCGTCTTCCAGCCCCGGATTGAAGCGCAGCGCGCGCCGCACCTGTCCGCACAGCCGGTCGAGTGCGACGTTGAGCGTGTCGCCGACGAAATAATCGATACTTTCGTCGTTCAGGTCCGGGCGCCCGTAGTGCGTCGGGAACAGCGCCGCCGACACGCCCTCGATGACCTGCTGCAGCACCGCCCGCGAAGGCAGCTCGCGCACGCGCCCGGCATGGCGGATGTTGTGGGTCGATTCGCGCGAGGTGCGCAGCGCGTCGATGATGGGGCCGAGGTGCCAATGGCTGGAGCCGGCCTGCTCCGTCTGGTCGTTGTCCATTTGACCAGATTACTCCAGCGCGCAGGCGAAGCGAAGGCTTTTCCTCACACTTCTTTATGTGCGTCAGCGCATGAGGCCGCGCTCAGCTTCCGTAGTGCCGCGGCAATTGCAGGATTGCCTCCGCATTCGACGAGGAAAAGCAGCGGTCCGCCGCCTCGAGCAGCGGCAGCCAGGCGAACTGCAGGTGCTCGCGCGGACTGAGGGTAATCGCGATGTCGCGCGGCACGCAGACGGAAAACACGTGTTCGGTGTTGTGGGTGACGCCGGGCGCGTAGCGGTGGCGCCAGGTCGCGTAGATCTCGTAGACGTTCGAGAGGTGCCAATCGACCAGGCGGATGCGCTCGCCGTCGGCAACGATCCCCGTTTCTTCGAACAGTTCGCGCGCGGCCGTCTCGGCCAGCGGCTCGTCGGGCGCGTCGAGCGAACCCGTCACCGATTGCCAGAAGCCGGGCCGGTCGGCGCGCTCGATCAGCAGCACGTCCAGCTCGGGCGTGTGGATGACGACGAGGACCGATTCGGGGATCTTGTGCACTTGTTGCTCCGAAAAAAAAGGGCTGGAGCGTCATGGTCGACGCTCCAGCCCCCTATTCTACCCAGCCCTACGGCCGAGCGTGATTAGCCCACCTTTGGCTCGTTGCGCAGGCGGATGTGCAGCTCTTTCAATTGCTTCTCGTCCACTTCCGACGGCGCGTTGGTCAGCAGGTCTTGCGCGCGCTGGGTCTTCGGGAAGGCGATCACGTCGCGGATCGATTCCGAGCCGGTCATCAGGGTGACCAGGCGGTCCAGGCCGAAGGCCAGGCCACCGTGCGGCGGCGCGCCGTACTGCAGGGCGTCGAGCAGGAAGCCGAACTTCAGCTGCGCTTCTTCGGCGTCGATCTTCAGGGCGCGGAACACCTTGCTCTGGACTTCTTCGCGGTGGATACGGATCGAGCCGCCGCCCATTTCCCAGCCGTTCAGGACCATGTCGTAGGCCTTGGCGATGCAGGCGCCCGGATTGGTTTCCAGCATGTCTTCGTGGCCGTCTTTTGGTGCGGTGAACGGGTGGTGGGTTGCGGTCCAGCGGTTCGACTCTTCGTCGTGCTCGAACATCGGGAAGTCGATCACCCACAGCGGCGCCCAGACGTCGTCGAACAGGCCGGCCTTCTTCGCGAATTCCGAGTGGCCGATCTTCACGCGCAGCGCGCCCATGGCGTCGTTGACGACCTTGGCCTTGTCGGCGCCGAAGAAGATCAGGTCGCCGTCTTGCGCGCCCGTCAACGCCAGGATCTGTTCCAGCACCTCATCGGAAATGTTCTTGACGATCGGCGACTGCAGGCCGTCACGGCCTTTCGCCTTTTCGTTGACCTTGATGTAGGCCAGGCCCTTGGCGCCGTAGATGCCGACGAACTGGGTGTAGGCGTCGATTTCCGAACGCGGCATCGAACCGCCCTGCGGCACGCGCATGGCGACCACGCGGCCGCCCGTCATGTTGGCGGCGCTGTTGAAGACCTTGAATTCGACCGACTTCATCAGTTCGGTCAGTTCGGTGAACTCGAGCTTCACGCGCATGTCCGGCTTGTCCGAGCCGTACTTGCCCATGGCGGTGGCGAAGTCCATCACCGGGAACGGGTTCGGCAGGTCGACGCCGGCGGCGTTCTTGAAGACGACGCGCATCATGTCTTCGAACAGGTCGCGGATTTCCTGTTCGGTCAGGAATGAGGTTTCGCAGTCGATCTGCGTGAATTCAGGCTGGCGGTCGGCGCGCAGGTCTTCGTCGCGGAAGCACTTGGTGATCTGGTAGTAACGGTCGAAGTTGGCGACCATGAGCAGCTGCTTGAACAGCTGCGGCGACTGCGGCAGCGCGAAGAAGTTGCCAGGATTGACGCGCGACGGCACCAGGTAGTCGCGGGCGCCTTCCGGGGTCGACTTGGTCAGCATCGGGGTTTCGATGTCGATGAAGCCCAGGTTGTCGAGGTACTTGCGCACTTCCATCGACACTTTATAGCGCAGGCGCAGGTTGTGCTGCATCTGCTGGCGGCGCAGGTCGAGCACGCGGTGGGTCAGGCGGGTGGTTTCCGACAGGTTGTCGTCGTCCAGCTGGAAAGGCACCGGCACCGAGGCGTTCAGCACTTCCAGTTGCGTGGTGTTGATTTCGATCTTGCCCGACTTCAGGTTGGCGTTGGCCGTGCCTTCCAGGCGGTTGACGACGGTGCCGGTGATGCGCAGGCAGTACTCGTTGCGCACATGCTCGGCCGCCTTGAACACCTCGGCATTGTCCGGGTGGCAAACGACCTGCACCAGGCCTTCGCGGTCGCGCAGGTCGATGAAGATGACGCCACCGTGGTCGCGGCGGCGGTGTACCCAGCCGCACAGGCTGACGGTTTGGCCCAGCAGTTCTTCGGTCACGAGGCCGCAATAGTTGGTACGCATGGAGGACATATTTTTCTCTATTCCAGGTTGGTGTATCGGTTGCACCGCCAGGGGCGGCCCAGATGCTTGCTTGTTCTTAATGAATGACGGCGTCGCGGTTGGCGGACGCGTTTGCAGGGATGGCCGCCACGGTGGCGTCGCTTGGTGCCACCACGCCCATCGAGACGATGTATTTCAGCGCCGCGTCGACCGTCATGTCCAGTTCGACGACCTTGCTGCGTTCCATCATCAGGAAAAAGCCGGAGGTCGGGTTCGGCGTCGTCGGCACGTAGACGCTGACGTATTCGCCGACCAGGTGGTTCTTCACGTCGCCGCCCGGCACGCCGGTCAGGAACGCGATGGTATAGGACTCGGCATGCGGGTAAGGAATCAGCACCGCCTGGCGGAAGGCATTGCCCGAGGACGAAAACAGGGTATCGGACACCTGCTTGACGCTGCCGTAGAGCGAGCTGACCACGGGGATGCGCTTGAGCAGGCGCTCGCCCAGGCGCACGACGTAGTTGCCGACCAGGTTGTTCGTCAGCAGGCCGGTCAGGAAGACGATGGCGATCGTCAGGATCGCGCCGATGCCCGGCACGTCCATGCCGATCAGGTTGCGCGGCTGCCAGCGCTCAGGCACGAACAGCAGCGACTGGTCGAGCGTGCCGATCACCAGGTTCAGGACCCAGCCCGTGATCGCCAGCGGAACCAGGATCAGGAGGCCGGTAAGGAAGTATTTGCGCATCGAATTGTCGTTGTCGAATTCTCGTTATTGTTATTGCTGCGGCCCACAGGCCGCAGGGCGTGATCCCATCAGGACGCGCTCTTGTCGGCGGCGGGCGCGGCGGGCGCTGCCGTGCTCGTACCGGAATCCGACGTGGCCGCAGCCGGCGCGGCTGCAGTGGCGGCAGGAGCCGTGCCCGTGGCCGGCGCTTTGCCACCGCGGAAATCGGTCACGTACCAGCCGGTGCCCTTGAGCTGGAAACCGGCGGCAGTCACCTGCTTTTTAAAGGCGCTCTTGTTGCACGACGGGCAGTCGGTCAGGACCGGGTCAGAAATTTTTTGCAGTACATCTTTGGAAAAACCGCATTCTTCGCAGCGGTAGGCGTAAATCGGCATTTGGTACTCCGCAAAAATCTTCAAAACCCTGAATTATAAAGCTTTTAGGGAGGGCGTTGCCGATTCCGGGGAAAGCCCGGCGAGACCATGCGCCACGGGCAGCCGTCATAGCGCGCGCGGGGCGAGGAGTGTTGTTTTTCGTCAGCATTCTGCAAGGTTGAGTTTGCCGACAGTCAACTATATGATTAAATAGCACCCCTGCACAGCATGCTGCGGTTGGGGCAAACAACCAGAGCACGGATTATCAAGAAACAGAAGTTTGCGCGATCGAACATCGCCGCATGGCCGTACAAGAATGCTGTATTTCCCGAGCCCGCTTATGCGGGCATTTTTTTTGCCCGGCCGCCGACTCAAAGGCGGCGCCAGGTCATCCAGCGTTCCCTGTCCCCAAAGACGGGCAGCGAGTCGACGACCGGCCCCTCTTCCACCAGCTCGAAATACGGCGCCAGCAGCCCCTCCAGGTCTCCCCTGGCGATGCCGAAGGGCGGGCCTTTCGGCGACTCGCCAAAGTAAAAGCAGCCTGCCAGCAAGCCGCCCGGCGGCAACAACGCGGCCCAGCGCGCCGCCACCTGCGGCCACATCCTGGGCGGCATCGCGCACAGGAAGGCGCGCTCGTAGATCAGGTCCAGCGGGTGCAGCGGTTCCCATTGGAAGAAATCGGCCTCGACGACGCGTTCCGCCCAAGGGCCGGCAAGCTGCCGGGCCCGGCTAACTGCACTCGGGGCGAAATCGATGGCGGTCGCATCCCAGCCGGCCTCCAGCAGGTGCACCAGTTCATGCGCATTGCCGCAACCGGGAATCAGGACCGTACGCAGCCCCTGCGTGCGCGCCACGAAATCGCGCAGGGCGGCCGGCACGCCGTTCAGGTCCCAGGGCGTGAAACCGCGCTCGAAGCGCTCGTCCCAGAAATCGGGCGTCAGCGGGTCGCGGCTGGCGAAGTCCGGCATGATCAGATGGGGCTGCCGTAGCGCACGAACAAGGCGGCGAAGAGAATGCCCGAGGCAATGCCTCCAGCAAGCCAGGCCAGGAAGCCCAGCATGCGGTTACTGCGGCGCACTTCGAGCAGCAGCCTCGCCATCATTTCATGGTTCGTGGTCGACTGCGGCTGCGCGTGGCGCGCAAGCGTCTGGTGCAACAGGCGCGGGAACTGCGGGAAGAGGTGGGCATAGCGCGGCGCCTCGTCCTTGAACTTGTCCATGAAGCCGCGCCAGCCGACCTGGTCGGCCATCCAGCGTTCGAGATACGGCCTGGCCGTCTTCCACAGGTCGAGCTCCGGGTCGAGCTGGCGCCCCAGGCCCTCGATGTTGAGCAGGGTCTTTTGCAGCAGAACAAGCTGCGGCTGCACCTCGACATTGAAGCGGCGCGAGGTCTGGAACAGGCGCAGCAGGACCTGGCCGAAGGAGATGTCCTTCAGCGGGCGGTCGAAGATCGGCTCGCAGCAGGCGCGCACCGCCGACTCGAGTTCGTCGACGCGGGTATTGCGCGGCGCCCAGCCCGATTCGATATGGGCCTCGGCCACGCGCTTGTAGTCGCGGCGGAAGAAGGCGAGGAAGTTCTGCGACAGGTAATCCTTGTCGAAGTCGTTCAGGGTGCCGACGATGCCGAAGTCGAGCGCAATGTAGCGTCCGAAGGTTTCCGGCTCGACCGACACCAGGATGTTACCGGGGTGCATGTCCGCATGGAAGAAGCCGTCGCGGAAGACCTGGGTGAAGAAGATCTCGACGCCGTCGCTGGACAGCTTTTTCAGGTCCACGCCTTCGGCCGCCAGGCGGTCGAGCTGCGAGACCGGAATCCCGTTCATGCGTTCCATGACGATCACGCTGCTCGAGCAATAGTCCCAATACATCTCGGGCACCAGCAGCAGTTCCGAGTCCGCGAAATTGCGGCGCAGCTGGGCGGCATTCGCCGCCTCGCGCATCAGGTCAAGCTCGTCGTGCAGGTATTTGTCGAACTCGGCGACGACTTCCTTCGGCTTGAGGCGGCGGCTTTCGGCCCACAGCCGTTCGATCAGGCCAGTGGCCGCATACATCAGGGCGATGTCTTCGTCGATCGTCTTCTTCATGCCCGGACGCAGCACCTTGACCGCCACCTCTTTCCCGTTTTTCAGCGTGGCGAAGTGCACCTGGGCGATCGAGGCCGAGGCCACCGGCACCGGGTCGAAACTGGCGAACAGCTGATCCGGGTGGGCGCCCAGCGATTCGGTGATCTGGGCAATCGCCAGCGCGGAGTCGAAGGGCGGAACGCGGTCCTGCAGCAGGGACAGTTCGTCGGCAATATCTTGCGGCATCAGGTCGCGCCGGGTCGACAGCACCTGGCCGAACTTGATGAAGATCGGGCCGAGCTCTTCCAGCGCCAGGCGCAGGCGGATCGCGCGCGGGGTGGTGATCCGCCTGCGCCAGAAAAACATGCCGCTGACAAAACGCGCGGTGCGCGGCGCGTCGAAGCCGGACATTGCAATTTCATCGAGGCCGTACTTGGTTGCGACCGTGAAGATTTTAAGCAGGCGCAGGAATTTCAATATCATCAGCTGTCCAGGATGGAGTCCCCGCTCGGGCGGGTTGTCGGAATGAGGGCGACAGGTTTTTCAAGCGGCAGTTGTGCAGGGACCGCGGCGGCCTTGCGCTGGGCCAGCAGCGATTCGAGCCGGGCGACGCGCTTGGCGGCGCGCTCGACGTCGTCGCGCAGGCGCACCACGTCGGCGCCGAAGGCCTCGACCCCGCCCGGGCGCGCCAGCACGGGGCGCTCCTCGACCAGGAACTCGGCCAGATTTTCCGCCAGGCGGCGTCCGCTGGCGCGTGCATGCGAGACGGCGCCGCGGGCGCCGCCTGCCAGGCGGTTTGCTGCGATCGGGCCGAACAGGCGTTCGAGGTCGTGTTCCGGTTCCCAGCGCAGGCCGCGGCTGAGCCCCGAGATCGTGTTCGCGAATTCCGCATCGCCCTCGATGCGCACATAGGAAAACGCGCGCTCGCGGTTCTGCGCGATCAGGGGCAGATCGGCCAGCTTGACGTGGATGGTGACGGTCGGGACGGCGGCAGGGTCGCCGGCTTCGAGCAAACCGTCGGCCGCCACGCGCAGGCGCAGTTGCAGGTGCTCGGTGTCGATGCAGGCAAGCTTGCCGGCATGGCGCCGCAGCGACGCGCGCGCCCAATCCTCCCCTGCCAGCAGGTGGTTGATCGTGGCGACGCCGGCCGCCGTCAGGGCGCCTTGCGGTGCGAGGAGTGAAACGTTCGGGAACATAATGGGATCGCTAAAAAACAAAACCGCCCGTGATGACGCGGGCGGCTTTGATCTTACCAGTTTGCCCGGTACAAACCCGGGCGCACAGGAAACTTTGCAAAAAAATATTGCGGCAGCGTATCTTCGTCTCTTTAATGGGTGACTTGCTGGATGCCCGCGAGTACCCAGCCGGTGCTGCCCGACATCGGTTTTTCCATGTTCCACACTTCGACGAAAGGCTCGGCCGGCGCATTCTGTGCGGTACGGATCATGCCGTTGAACTGGACGCTTGCCAGGTAGTCGGTGGCCGTCGTCTCGATGCCCAGCAGCTGGGCGTCGATCGTCACGACGTCGGTGAAGTCGGCATTGCCGCCGCGTTCGGCGATCTGCATTTTCAGCTCGGCAAAGACTTCCGGCGTGGTGAACTCGCGCAGGTCGGCGACGTCGCCCTTGTCCCAGGCCGCCTGCATGCGGATGAAGGAAGACTTGGCATGGCGCAGGAAGGTCTCGGTATCGAAGTCACCCGGCACGCCCCATTGGGTGTGCTGCGCTGCGCCCGCTGCTGCTGCACCCGGCTTGTTCAGCGATACGCCCGAGGCACTGCCCTGGAAGGCGCTCGGCTGGTTACCCAGGCCGGAACCGATAGCCGGGGTGCCACCGGCCGGGACCGGCTGGCCGAAGCCGCTCTTGAACTGGGCGTTGGCCGGCGTGTCCTTGCGGCGGAACATGCGCACGATGAACATCACGGCCAGCGCCAGCAGCGCGAACATCAGGAGGCCCGACAGGAAGGACGCCATGGCGCCACCGATGCCGAGATGCGAGAACAGTGCGCCCAGGCCCAGTCCGAGCAGCGCGCCGCCCAGCAGGCCTTTCCACATGCTCGGCTTCTGGGTGGCGGCGCGCGCACCGGCGGCACCCGCGGCGGCACCGGCGACAGGAGCGGCCGGCGCAGGCGTTGCAGCCTGGCGATTGATTGGCGCGGCAGGGGCAGGCGCAGGCGCAGGCATCTGGCGCACCGTCTGCGACTGGCGGCCAAAGGAACGCTTGCTGCCCATCGGGCGTGCGGTCGCCTCGGCGATAATGGCGGTGGCGGTCAGCGCCAGCATGGCCGTGGCCAGGAATTTTTTCATCTTCATCGAGGTCCCCTTAAAGTTTGATGCTTAGAGTTTGATACCGGTATGCAAAGCCGCCACGCCTGCCGTCAGGTTGAAGTACTGCACGCGCTCGAGGCCGGCGTCCTGCATCATGCCTTTCAGCGTTTCCTGGTCCGGGTGCATGCGGATCGACTCGGCCAGGTAACGGTAACTCTCGGCATCGTTGGCGATGCGCTGGCCCAGCCATGGCAGCACCGAGAACGAGTACACGTCGTACGGCTTCTGCAGCGGCGCGGCCACTTTCGAAAACTCCAGCACCAGCAGCTTGCCGCCGGGTTTCAGGACGCGGCGCATTTCCGCCAGCGCCTGGTCCTTGTGCGTCATGTTGCGCAGGCCAAAGGCCACGCTGACCCGGTCGAAATAATTGTCCGGGAAGGGCAGCTTCTCGGCGTCACACAATAAAGTTGGGGTTACCAAACCTTTATTCAATAGGCGATCGCGACCGACGCGCAGCATCGATTCGTTAATGTCGGTCAGCCACACCTCCCCGCTCGGGCCGGCCTGTTTCGCGAAGGCCTTCGACAAGTCCCCGGTGCCGCCGGCGATGTCGAGCACCTTGAAGCCGGGACGCACGCCCGCCTGGGCAATGGTGAAGGTCTTCCAGATGCGGTGCAGGCCGCCGGACATCAGGTCGTTCATGACGTCGTATTTCGCCGCCACGGAATGGAAAACCTTGGCGACCTCGTGGACCTTCTCGTCCTCGGAAACGGTCTTGTAGCCGAAATGGGTGGTATTGGTCATATTCAGGTGACTGTTTGATCGTGTCGCATTATACAAGCGCCCCACGCCAAGGCGTCTCCTGCACACCTGCCACAGGCGCCGACTGGTGCGGCGTGTCTTTGTTGACTCTTGTATAATCCTTCTCCACTTTGAATTCCCCACTGGCAATTCCTATTCCGATGCGAACCAGGACACGTTTCCTGCTGCTAGTTCTTTCCGTACTGGTTCCGTCCTTCATTGCGTCGGCGCTGGCCGTCGCTTACGTGTACCGCGACGCACAGCAGGCGCAGGACCGCAGCATGGCGGAGACGGCCCGCGCCATGGCCCTGCTGGTCGACAACGAGCTGGAAAAGAAGGAAGAAGTGCTGCGCGCGCTGGCGGTCTCGCCGGCGCTGGCCGAAGGCCGCCTGCCCGATTTTTATGAACACGCCAGGCGGGTCGTGCCGCCGCCGGACTCGACCGTCATCCTGTTCGACCTGGAATCGCGCCAGCTGCTCAACACGCGCCGCCCCTTCGGCAGCGCCCTGCCGACCCGGAATGCCTCGAACATCGCTGCGTTGATGGCCCGCTACGGCAGCGAGCGCGCACTGGTCTCCGACCTGTTCACGGGGCAAGTGGCGAAACGCCAGGATTTCGCGATCCAACTTCCGGTCAAGGTCGACGGCACCCTGCGCTACATGCTGGCGATGGGCGTCAACGCCAGTTCGCTGCAGGGCCTGCTGATGCGCCAGCACCTGCCCGAGGCCTGGCTGGCATCGGTGGTCGACCGCAACGGCATCATCGTCGCGCGCACCCGCCAGCCGGAACGCTATGTCGGCAAACCGGTGCGCCCGGCCTCGCGCCTGCACGCCTTCCGGGCGCGGGAAACGATGTACGAATCGCGCACCCTCGACGGCATCGACTCGCGGGTCTACGCCAGCACGGTGCCGGGCGCCGACTGGAAAGTCTTGCTGAGCGTCCCGACCAGCGAGCTGCGCCAGGCGCCGCTGCGCGCGGCCGCCCTCCTCGGCGGCCTGATGGCCCTGCTGCTGCTGATCGGCCTGGTCGCCGCACGCCGCTTCGCCAACCGCGCGATCGCGCCGATCGAGGCGCTGGGCGACAGCGCGCGCGCCCTCGGCGAAGGCATCGACGTCCCCTACCGCCGCCTCGGCTGGGCCGAGCTCGACAACGTGGCGCAGCGCCTGGCCGAGGCCAGCACCCGCATCCGCCACGCGCAAGGCGAGATGGAGGCGCGCGTCGCCACGGCGATCGCCGCCACCGAACGCGCGCAAACGGCCCTGCTGAAAAACCAGAAGCTCGAGGCCCTCGGCCGCCTCACCGGCGGCATCGCCCACGAATACAACAACCTGCTGCAGACCCTGACGACGGCGCTGCAGCTGGCCGCCTTCAGCACGCGCGAGGAAAAAGTCAAAACCCTGATCCAGACCTGCCAGCGCACGGTGACGCGGGCGACGGCGCTGACCGGCCAGCTCGGCTCCTTCGGCCGCCAGCAGGAAGCGCGCGTGACGACCGTCGACGTCTGCGAACAGTTGCACAGCGCCGTGCAGCTGATGAAGGCCTCGCTGCGCAACGACGTGAGCGTCGAAGTGCATTGCGAGAAGGACGTGTGGCCGGTCGCGATCGAGCCGCTGCAGTTCGACGTCGCCCTGCTCAACCTGGCATTGAACGGGCGCGACGCCATGCCGGACGGCGGCACGCTGCGCCTGCAGGCCACCAATGTCGAGCACGATGGCATGGGCGACATGACCGGCACCCTGCCGCGCGGCGACTATGTGCTGGTGAGCATGACCGACACCGGTTGCGGCATGACACCCGAGGTCATGGCGCGCGCCCTGGATCCCTTCTTCACGACCAAGCCGCCGGGCCAGGGAACGGGGCTGGGCCTGCCCCAGGCCTATGCCTTCGCGGTCCAGGCCGGCGGCACCCTGGTGCTCGACAGCATCCCGGGCATCGGCACCCGGGTCGACATCTACCTGGCGCGGGCCGCCGGCGCGGTTCTGGTGGCGGCCGACGACACATCGGAGGCGACCGCACCGAAAGCGAGCGGCACCGTCCTGTTCGTGGAAGACGACGCCCTGGTGCGAGAAGCGGTGGTGCGCGCGCTCGGCGACAGCGGCTTCAAGGTGCTGGTCGCCGACAATGGCGAGGCGGCCTTGCGCCTGCTCGAGAGCACGGCGCGCCGTCCCGACGTGGTGTTCTCCGACGTCGTGATGCCGGGCCAGGTCAGCGGCATCGACCTCGCGCGCATCCTGCACCAGCGCTACCCGGGTTTGCCGGTGGTGCTGGCCACCGGCTACACCGAACAGCAGGCGGCGCTGCCGGGCGTAAAAATCGTCGCCAAGCCCTACCGGATCGAGGAAGTGGTCGCGCTGCTGTCGAGCGCAGGCGGCGGGAAATGAGGGCTGTTGCACCTTTTTGGCCCCTTTAACGATGCCGTTAGGCAATTTTCCTGCTGAGCGCTGCACTTCTCGTCGTAAAGACCCAACTCGACAGCAAAATTACAACGAATCGTGCTTCATTGTTCTCCAGTTATGCCTATAATCAATTCGCTTTGTTGAGCCCGGCGCTGGCGTTACGCGTTTCATCACCGCAAGCCCAAGCAAGGCATAACAACAAATAATCTTTAGGGGAGTAACATCATGACGAGCGGTACTGTTAAATGGTTCAACGATGCGAAGGGTTTTGGCTTCATTACCCCGGACGGCGGTGGTGAAGACGTATTCGCGCACTTTTCGGCTATCAACACCACCGGCTTCAAGTCGCTGGCCGAAAACCAGCGCGTGAGCTTCGAGATCACGACCGGCCCGAAGGGCAAGCAGGCTGCCAACATCCAGCCGCAGTAATGGTTTAGCCAGTTGCACGTCTCGAGCGTGCAGCGCGGCTGGGATCATGAAAAAAGCGCCTCTCGGGGCGCTTTTCTTTTTTGGGATATCGATGTTTTTTTGCCTCGGGTCCCGTGGCGTTGAAACGCGTGGAGTCGGGAGGCTCGGCGCCCCCCTCACACCCTACGCATTGCGCCAGATGTAGGGTGGAGTCCTGACTCCACGCGTTTTCGGAATCCGCTTCAGTGGCTGTGCCCGCCACACCCGCCCGTGCGCACCGGCGCACCCGGCAGCACGGTCCCCGGCTCGCGGCCGCTGTCACCCTCGAACCCGGCCGCATGCAGGCGCGCCATGTAGTCCGCCCACAGCACCCCATGCTCGCTGCCGAGCTTGTACAGGTAATCCCAGGTGAAGATGCCGCTCTCGTGGCCGTCCGTGAACAGCGGTTTCACGGCGTAGTTGCCAACCGGCTCGACGCCGCGGATGCCGACTTCGCGTTTTCCGACTTGCAGCACTTCCTGGCCGGCGCCGTGGCCCTTGACTTCGGCCGAGGGCGAGTACACGCGCATCAGCTCGAACGGGATCGAAAATGCGCTGCCGTCATCGAAAGCGATGTCGAGCAGGCGGGACTTCTGGTGGACGGTGAGTTCGGTCGGATTCGGCATGATGTCCTCTACTCCTCTACGATTGTTGCAGGCGGCGCGCGATGGCTTCGGCCAGGTGCGGCAGCTGGGCGCGGCGCGCTTCCAGCACGGATTCCTCGGTTTTGCGCACGGCCGTGGCCCAGACCGGCGCCGGGAAGTGGGCGTCGTCGGCATAGCGCGGGATGACGTGCCAGTGCAGGTGGGGCACGACGTTGCCGAGGCTGGCCACGTTGACCTTGGTGGGCGCCATCGTCTCGCGCACCGCCTGTTCGACGTGGAAGACCACCTCGTTGAGCAGCAGGCGGTCTTCCTGCGCCAGGTCGCTCATTTCGCGCACATGGTCGCGCCAGATCACGCGGCAGAAGCCGGGATAGTTCGCGTCGTCGACGAGGATGACCGACAGCTTGTTATCGGCGTACACCGTCGGCGCATCCAGTGCGCACAGTTCGCAGTCTTGCTGCTTCACATTTTCTACCGTCAAACCAATACCCTTTCGATGCCGCCATTGTTGGCGCGTGCCACATAGTCCGGCAGCCAGTTCTCGCCCAGCAGGTGCTTGGCGATTTCGACCACGATGTAGTCGGCCGACGTGCCGGCGTCGCCATTGTAGCGCGACAGGCCCTGCAGGCAGGACGGGCAGCTGGTCAGCACCTTGACTTCGCCATCGAAGCCGTCCGCGCGCAGCTTGGCCGCGCCCTTCTCGACCTCGCTCTCCTTGCGGTAGCGGACCTGGGTGGCGATGTCGGGGCGGGTCACGGCAAAGGTGCCGGATTCGCCGCAGCAGCGATCGTTCTTTTCGATTTTGACGTTATCGAAGGTCTGCACCAGCGCGTTCACCGTTTTCAACGAATCCTGCATCTTCATCGGCGTGTGGCAGGGGTCGTGGTACATGTAGCGGGTGCCGCTCACGCCTTCCAGTTTCACCCCTTTTTCGAGCAGGTATTCGTGGATGTCCATGATGCGGCAGCCCGGGAAGATCTTCTCGAACTCGTAGGTCGCCAACTGGTCGTAACAGGTGCCGCAGGAGACCAGGACCGTCTTGATGTCGAGGTAATTCAAGGTATTCGCCATGCGGTGGAACAGCACGCGGTTGTCCGTCATCATCTTGTCGGCCTTGTCGTACTGCCCTGCTCCCCGTTGCGGATAGCCGCAGCACAGGTAACCCGGCGGCAGCACGGTCTGCACGCCGACTTCCCACAGCATGGCCTGGGTTGCCAGGCCCACCTGCGAGAACAGGCGCTCGGAACCGCAGCCGGGGAAGTAGAACACCGCTTCGCTGTCGGCATTCGTCGCCTTCGGGTTGCGGATGATGGGGATGACCTTGTCGTCCTCGATGTCGAGCAGCGCGCGCGCCGTCTTCTTCGGCAGGTTACCCGGCATTTTCTTGTTGATGAAGTGGATGACCTGCTCGCGCACGGGCGGCTTGCCGGTGGTCGGCGGCGGCGCCGCGGTCTGCTCCTTGGCGAAGTTTTTCAGCAGGCGGTTGCCCAGGCGCTGGGCCTTGAAGCCGACGCCGACCATGGCCGCGCGGGTGGCGTTGATGGTCGTCGGGTCGGTTGCGTTCAGGAAGAACATCGCCGCGCGGTTCACCGGCTTGAAGCTGCGCTTGTCCATCTTGCGCAGCAGGTTGCGCATGTTCATCGAAACGTCGCCGAAGTCGATGTTCACCGGGCATGGGGTCACGCACTTGTGGCAGACCGTGCAATGGTCCGACACGTCCTCGAACTCTTCCCAGTGACGGATCGAGACGCCGCGCCGGGTCTGCTCTTCGTAGAGGAAGGCTTCGATCAGGGCCGAGGTGGCGAGGATCTTGTCGCGCGGCGAGTACAGCAAATTCGATTGCGGCACGTGGGTGGTGCAGACCGGTTTGCACTTGCCGCAGCGCAGGCAGTCCTTGATCGAATTGGCGATTTCTCCGATGTCGCTCTGCTGCATGATCAGCGACTCGTGGCCCATCAGGCCGAAGGACGGCGTGTAGGCGTTGCGCAGGTCGGCGTGGGCTTCCTTCAGGTTCAGCAGCTTGCCCTTGTTAAAGCGCCCTTCCGGATCGACCCGCAGCTTGTAGTCGCGGAATTCCTGGATCTCTTCGTCCTGCAGGAACTCGAGCTTGGTGATGCCGATGCCATGCTCGCCCGAGATGACGCCATCGAGCGAACGCGCGAGGCGCATGATGCGCTCGACCGCCTGGTGGGCGTCCTGCAGCATGGCGTAGTCGTCGGAGTTCACCGGCAAATTCGTGTGGACGTTGCCGTCGCCGGCGTGCATGTGCAGCGCCACGAAGACGCGCGAGCGCAGCACGCGCTGGTGGATGGCCGTGCATTCGTCGAGGATGCATTTGTAGGCGGCGCCGTTGAAGATCTGGCGCAATGGTGCGCGCAGTTCCTGCTTCCACGACACCCGCACCGTGTGGTCCTGCACCACGTCGAACACGGTCGCATCGGGCTGGTTGCCGATACGGTTGTCGATCAGGCCCAGCAGGTGGCCGAAGCCGAGTTCGTCGAGCTGGTGGTGGGCGTCGACCAGTTTCCGGTCGAGATTGGCCAGCACATAGGTCCAGCGTGCGCGCACCGCTTCCACCAGCGCCAGCGCCTGCTCGGGGCGGTCGCCCATGATCTCGTTGCGGTCGACCGTGTCGCCGGTGGCGTCGTCGCTCTTTTCCAGCGGCAGGTGCTCGCCCGACAGGTAGGCATGCAGGGCGTCGGCCAGCTGCAGCTTGTTGCGGATCGACAGCTCGACGTTGATGCGCTCGATGCCGTCGGTGTATTCGCCCATCCGGTTCAGTGGAATGACGACGTCTTCGTTGATTTTAAAGGCGTTGGTGTGGCGGGCGATTGCGGCCGTGCGGGCGCGGTCCAGCCAGAATTTCTTGCGCGCCTCGGGGCTGACGGCGACAAAACCTTCGCCCACGCGGGTGTTCGCAATGCGCACCACTTCCGAGGCGGCCAGGGCCACCGCATTTTCGTCGTCGCCGACGATGTCGCCGAACAGCGCCATTTTCGGCAGCGTGCCGCGCTTGGATTTGGTCGCATAGCCGACCGCGCGCAGGTAGCGCTCGTCCAGGTGCTCGAGGCCCGCCAGGCGCAGGGTCTCGAATTCGGGCTTGCCGTTCTTGGGCAGGCCGTCGAGGTAATCCTTGATTTCGACGATCGACGGGATCGCATCGCGCGCCTGCCCGAAGAATTCCAGCGCGACCGTGCGCGTGAACTTCGGCATCTTGTGCAGGATCCAGCGGCTTGATGTGATCAGGCCGTCGGTGCCCTCTTTCTGAATGCCGGGCAGGCCGGAGAGGAATTTGTCGGTGACGTCCTTGCCTAAGCCTTCCTTGCGGAACTTGCGGCCCGGGATGGTCAGCGTTTCGGTGCGGAAGGGTTGGCCCTTCGGCGCGCCTTTGGTGGACGGATGCGTCCATTCCAGTTTGAAGACGGCGGTCGGGGCGTCGTGGATTTTGCCCAGATTGTGGTCGAGGCGGGTGACTTCCAGCCAGTCGCCGTTCGGGTCGACCATGCGCCAGGACGCCAGGTTGTCGAGGGCCGTGCCCCACAGGACCGCCTTCTTGCCGCCCGCGTTCATCGCGATGTTGCCGCCGATGCAGGAGGCGTGGGCCGACGTCGGGTCGACCGCGAACACGAAGCCGGCCTTTTCGGCGGCCTGCGAGACGCGCTGGGTGACCACGCCGGCGCCAGTGTGGATGGTCGCGTACTCGCGGTCCACACCCGGCAGGCGCGTCATCTCGACTTCGCCCAGGCCAATCAGTTTTTCCGTGTTGATCACGGCCGACATATTGGTCAGCGGGATCGCGCCGCCGGTGTAACCGGTGCCGCCGCCGCGCGGGATGATGGTCAGCCCCAGTTCGATGCAGCCTTTCACCAGGCCGGCCATCTCTTCCTCGCTGTCGGGCACCAGCACCAGGAAGGGGTATTCGACGCGCCAGTCGGTGGCGTCGGTGACGTGCGAGACGCGGTGCATGCCGTCGAAGCGGATGTTGCGTTTATCGGTGTAGGCGCCCAGCACGGCGCGGGCGCGCTTGCGCAGGTCGTACATCTCGCGGAACTCGCGGCCGAAGTCGTCGACGGCGCGGCGCGCGGCGGTCAATAACTGTTCGACGGCGAAGTTACGGGATTCGGCAGCGTTGGCGTCGCCCCCGCCGCCTGCATCGACCGTCAGGCGGCGCTTGTCGACTTCGGCCAGGCGGTGGTGCAAGGCGTCGATCAGCTTCTGGCGCCGCTTCGGGTTGTCCAGCAGGTCGTCCTGCAGGTAGGGGTTGCGCCGTACCACCCAGATGTCGCCCAGCACTTCGTACAGCATGCGCGCCGAGCGTCCTGTCTGGCGTGCGCCGCGCAGCTCGTCGAGCAGCTGCCAGGACGATTCGCCCAGCAGGCGAATGACGATTTCGCGGTCCGAAAACGAGGTGTAGTTATAAGGAATTTCGCGCAGGCGCGCCGGCGCGTTATCGGCCAGGAGGGTATGGATTTGTGCTGGGGCGTTCATGATGAGATCAAAAATGGTCTGGCCCGAAGGACAACCATTCTAGCTTATTGCGCCGCACCATGCTGGGCTCGGGCTATTTCGCCTCAGCTCGGCAAGCAACAAAATGCGTGTTCGAACGGCTCCATGCAAATTTTCTTTGCAAAAACCAGCTTCGATCCGGGGAAGATATGCACTCCGTCCTTCTTGCCCGAATCACCTGAGTCCGGACGGGGGCCTCAAGCCCTTTGTGCCGGTGTGCTGTCGAAGCTTCTGGTCGATGCGGGCAAGCTTACCCAGGGCAGCTTGCTCTCGCAGTAGATCGCCATTCCTGGCGCGAGCGCCTCGTGACCCTGGACGGTGCCAAGGTACACCATGTTCAGGCCTTTGTACGTGTGGGGGTTCGCGTTGAAGACCGGCGTGCCGCAGCGGCGGCAGAAGTGCCGTGTGGTGCGTTCCGTCACGGCGTAACTGGCAAGTCCCCCGTCCGCTGGACCGAGATCGAAGTCTTCTTCCTTGACGACGACGTAGGAAGACAAGGGGGCGCCTGTCATACGCCGGCACATGCCGCAGTGGCAGGCAACGACCTGCAATGCCGGGCCGGCAATCCTGTACTGAATGTGACCACATGCGCAGCTGCCGGACGATCCACTCATACCCTACTCCGCTGGTTTTGATGCGATATTGCAAGAGTCTACACGCTAGCCGATCACTTGCGTGATCAGGTCGCCCACCCGCCGCCAGAAATCGTCCGGCACATACAGCAGCACCAGCGTCATGGTGAGATACCGCCCGAACTTCCCGATCGCCATGTACATCACGCTCGGCCAGAACGGCAGGTGCAGCCAGCCCGCGAGCGTGCACAGCGGGTCGCCGATGCCCGGCAGCCAGGACAGCAGCATGGTTTTGGACCCGTATTTCGCCAGCCAGCCGAACCAGCGGCTCTGGCGTTCGCGGGCAAAGGCGATCTTGGCGCGGTAGCCGAGGAAGTAATCGACCGCGCCGCCGAGCGTATTGCCGACCGTGGCGACGAGGATCGCCGGCCAGAACATTGCCTCGTTCGCCTTGACGACGGCGAACACGGCCGGCTCGGAACCGAGCGGCACCAGGGTGGCGGAGACGAAGCTGATGACGAAAACCGAAGTGAGCCCGACTGTGGGAGCGGCGAGGACCTTGAGCAGCCAGAGGACAGCGGTTTCGATCATCGGTGGAATGTTATGTCGGAGGTGTTTATTATAATGAGGAAAACTCATCGCCCCGACACGATACGCCGCCGCCGCAACCCGGCGCGACGGATCGCACTGCAAGCCCCGGTCATCCATCGGGAAACACAGTCTCGCGTCACAGGAACCAGGACACTGGCCGACCCTCTTCGTTTGACCTGACTATGACCGACTACCTCAAGAAAATCCTGACCGCCCGCGTCTACGACGTCGCCCAGGAAACCCCGCTCGAACTCGCCCCGACCCTGTCGCACCGCTTCGGCAACCGCATTCTGTTCAAGCGCGAGGACATGCAAAGCGTGTTCAGCTTCAAGCTGCGCGGCGCCTACAACAAGATGGCCCACCTCTCGCCGGAAGCCCTCAAACGCGGCGTGATTTGCGCCTCGGCCGGCAACCAT
Organism: Massilia sp. SYSU DXS3249; assembly: GCF_053668055.1. NCBI lineage: Bacteria > Pseudomonadati > Pseudomonadota > Betaproteobacteria > Burkholderiales > Oxalobacteraceae > Massilia > Massilia sp. SYSU DXS3249. Next base: position 141,594 of record NZ_JBSIPX010000011.1, read on the forward strand.
GCCCAGGGCGTGGCGCTGTCCGCCGCCCGCCTCGGCTGCCGCGCACTGGTCGTGATGCCGACCACCACGCCGCAACTGAAGATCGAGGCGGTCAAGGCGCGCGGCGGCCATGCGGTCGAGGTGGTGCTGCACGGCGACTCCTATACCGACGCCTACAACCACGCGCTGACCCTCGAACGCGAACAAAAGCTTACCTTTGTGCACCCCTTCGACGACCCCGACGTGATCGCCGGCCAGGGCACGATCGCGATGGAAATCCTGCGCCAGCATGCGGGACCGATCCATGCGATTTTCGTCGCCATCGGCGGCGGCGGGCTGATCGCGGGCGTCGGCGCCTATGTGAAGGCGGTGCGCCCCGACATCCGCATCATCGGCGTGCAGACGGTCGATTCGGACGCGATGGCGAAAAGTCTGAAGGCGGGCGAGCGCGTCACCCTGCCCGACGTCGGCCTGTTCTCGGACGGCACCGCGGTGCGCCTGGTGGGCGAAGAAACCTTCCGCGTTGCGAAGGAAGTCGTGGACGAGATCATCCTGGTCGACACCGATGCGATCTGCGCCGCCATCCAGGACGTATTCCAGGACACGCGCAGCATCCTGGAACCGGCCGGCGCCCTCGCCGTGGCCGGCGCCAAGGCCTATGTCGAGCGCTCGCAGATGGATCGCCAGCCGATCCGCAACGAGACGCTGGTCGCGGTCGCCTGCGGCGCCAACATGAATTTCGACCGCCTGCGTTTCGTGGCCGAACGGGCCGAACTGGGCGAGGCGCGCGAAGCCGTGTTTGCCGTCACCATCCCCGAGCAGCGCGGCAGCTTCCGCCGCTTCTGCTCGCTGGTCGGTCCACGCAACGTCACCGAGTTCAACTACCGCATCAGCGACGCGCGCCAGGCCCACATTTTTGTCGGCGTGCAGGTGGGCAGCCGCGGCGAATCCGGCCTGCTCGCGCGCACCTTCGAGCAGCACGATTTTCCGACCCTCGACCTGACCCACGACGAGCTCGCCAAGCTGCACATCCGCCACCTGGTCGGCGGCAAGAGCGGACTGGCGCAGGACGAGCTGCTGTACCGCTTCGAATTCCCCGAACGCCCCGGCGCCCTGATGCGCTTCCTCGACAGCCTGGCGCCGAACTGGAACATCTCGCTGTTCCACTACCGGAACCAGGGCGGCGACGTCGGCCGCATCCTGGTCGGCCTGCAGGTGCCGGGCGGCGAGATGGAGGAGTTCAGGCAGTTCCTGGCGACGCTGGGGTACCGGTATTGGGATGAGAGCAGTAATCCGGTTTATAAATTGTTCTTGTGATGGTTTGCTGACGGTACGGTGACGACCGCCATGCCGCGCTCTTCGTAGGGTGGGCGGCCCTCCGCCCACGCGCTACGTGCGCGTCGCCTGGCCACGTCCCGTAAATCGTCGCTCGTGACGCATGCTTAGAGCGCCTAACAAAGCCTTCAGAGCAAGGCGCAGCGACGAAGACAGTACGACTGTACGACGAGGAGCTGCAACGCAGCTATGGAGGTTTTGTTAGGCGCTCTTAGGCCAAGGTGCTTCGGCGACCACAATGTGACAAAGGCCGCGTGGCGACAGGCCGCGGCCGACGACGATGGAAACGTGCGTACTGCGTGGGCGGAGGGCCGCCCACCCTACCCAGCAACGCGATGCGAGGGGGCAAACATGCTGGACGCGCATACAGTCCCGGAAAGGTGTACGATACGCCGCTTTGTCGCCGCCGGACTCACGAGACGAGACCATGAACAACACCCCCGCGAATTCTCCCGATCAATCGCCACTTGGCAAATCTTCCGCCTACCAGACCCAGTACGCCCCGGAGCTGCTGTTCCCGATCCCGCGCCAGCAAAAGCGCGACGAGCTCGCCATCACCGGCACGCTGCCCTTCTTCGGCCTGGACATCTGGAACGCCTATGAATTGTCGTGGCTGAACATGCGCGGCAAGCCGCAAGTGGCGATCGCGACCATTAGCGCGCCGGCCGATTCGCCGAACATCGTCGAATCGAAGTCGTTCAAGCTGTATCTGAACTCCTTCAACCAGACCCGCGTGGCCGGTCTGGAGGCCCTGCAGGCGCTGCTGCGCGAAGACCTGTCGAACGCCTTTGGCGCGCCAGTGCACATCACGCTGACGGAACCGGAGAACTTCGGCAAACTGAAAATGGGCGAACTCGAGGGCTTTTCGCTGGACCGGCTCGACATCGAGATCGACGACTATTCGCCGGCGCCGCACCTCTTGACTGCCAACTTCGACGAGGCGCCGGTCGAGGAAACGCTGGTGTCGAACCTGCTGAAATCGAACTGCCTGGTGACCGGCCAGCCGGACTGGGGCAGCGTGCAGATCCATTACGCGGGACCGCAGATCGACCAGGAAGGCTTGCTGCGCTACCTGATCGGTTTCCGCGAACACAACGAATTCCATGAGCAGTGCGTCGAGCGGATCTTCATCGACATCCTGCGCCAGTGCAAGCCGAGCAAGCTGTCGGTGTATGCGCGCTACACGCGGCGTGGCGGGCTCGACATCAACCCGTGGCGCGCCAATTTCAGTACCGGACGTCCGCCCAACCTGCGCGGCGCGCGCCAGTAACAACAAATAAGCTGTGCGTAAGGAGAAGCGTGTACCTTTCCCACCACAGAAACTGACGAAAAAACAACAGTTAGCGTAATGTTTTGGTTTGCACGTTTTTTGTGCAAATACGGGGAAACATCGGCAAATCGCCTTGTCTTCCCCATTTCATTCATCCCGCATTCATTTTCGTGACGGAAATTGCGTCTCCCCTTGTGGAAGCGCAAATCGCCGCCATCTCACCGCTGGGTGGGGACTCGAAAGCGGCCGATGACAGGCGTAGGATACCGACGCGACGCAAATTACCTGGCCATATCGGGCCTATCATTTGCAACGCACGTCGGCGTTGTGCGCCGCAACATTAGAAGCGTGTTATGACCAACCTGAGCAAAATTCTGTCGCTTGAAAACGTCCAGCTCGATATCGAAGTGTCGAGCAAGAAGCGCGCCTTCGAACAGGCCGGACTGATTTTCGAGAACAACTGCGGGATCGCCCGTTCGACCGTGTCGGAAAACCTGTTTGCGCGCGAGCGCCTCGGTTCGACTGGCCTGGGGCATGGCGTGGCCGTGCCGCACGGACGCATCAAGGGCAGCAAGAGCCTGAAGCAGCCGATCGCTGCCTTCGTCCGCCTGGCCGACCCGATCCCCTTCGAGTCGCCCGACGGTCAGCCGGTGAACCTGCTGTTCTTCCTGCTGATCCCGGATCACGTGACCCAGCAGCACCTGGAAATCCTGTCCGAGATCGCGGAACTCTTCTCGGATGAGGCGATCCGCACGGCGCTGGCCACCGATCCCGATCCGCGCTCGGTGCACGAACGTATTATCAACTGGCAACCCAGCTTGCAAGCCATGGGTTAAACTGGGGGGCGTTCCCCCCACTTGGCCATCCCCATGCTGCAGACTCCGCTTACCATCCAACGGTTATACGACGATAACCGCGACGACCTGCAACTCGGCTGGTTCGCCGGCTTTCCCGGCGGCGAGCGGCTGATCTCGGGCGACGTCGCCTCGGCCGCCGACCAGGTCGGCCACCTGAACCTGATCCACCCTGGGCGCATCCAGGTCTTCGGACACCAGGAACTGAATTACTACCACCGCCTCAAGTCGAGTTCGCGCAGCCACGTCATCGGCGAACTGATCGGCGGCGGCCCGCCTGCGCTCATCATCGCGCAGGGCCTGGAAACCCCGCCCGACATCCTCGCCATCTGCGACGAGCAGAACATCCCCCTGTTTTCGACCCCGCTGCCGGCAGCCCAAGTCATTGACTTCCTGCGGGTCTATTTGTCGAAAAAACTTGCCCAGCGCGTCATCATGCACGGCGTCTTCATGGACGTGCTGGGCGTGGGCGTGCTCATTACCGGCGACTCGGGCCTGGGCAAAAGCGAGCTGGGGCTGGAACTGATTTCGCGCTCGCACGGCCTGGTGGCCGACGACGCCGTCGAATTCTCGCGCATCGCGCCGAACATGATCGAGGGCCGCTGCCCGCCCCTGCTGCAAAACCTGCTCGAGGTGCGCGGACTGGGCCTGCTCGACATCAAGGCGATCTTCGGCGAGACGGCGGTGCGCCGCAAGATGCGCCTGAAACTCATCGTGCACCTGGTCAAGCGCGGCGTGCTCGACGAGGAAGTCGAGCGCCTGCCCTTCCACTTCCCGACCGAGGAAGTGCTGGGCCTGCCGATCCGCAAGGTCGTCATCCCCGTCGCCGCCGGCCGCAACATCGCCGTGCTGCTCGAAGCCGCGGTGCGCAACACGATCCTGCAACTGCGCGGCATCGATACGCTGCAGGAGTTCATGGAGCGGCAACGACAGGCCATGAGCGCAGATTGATGTAGGGTGGTCGGCTCCACCCGGGCAGCTGAATCATCGCTCACGTTGACGCCGCCCACGCGTTCAACCGGCCCCGGATACGTCGCGCCGCTTCACACGTGCGTTGAACGCGTGGGCGGCGCAAGCGCCAGGGGTGATCACGCACCCGGGTGAAGCCGACCACCCTACGTCGCTCACGCCGCACAAGTCCACCCATTCCACAAGCGTCCCCAAGCGCAGCGGCCGCATCCCCCTTCAACTCGCGCCATCGGAACGTATTGACGCCGAACCCGCCCTTTGCCAGCAAAGGTGGCCGCGACAAGCAGATACGGTTGCGGTATCATCGGGGCATGCACATCGTCCTCATCACCGGTATTTCCGGCTCGGGTAAATCCGTTGCCCTGAACGTCCTGGAAGACGCAGGCTACTACTGCGTCGACAACCTGCCGCCGGGCCTGCTGCCCCATGTCGTGAAGGCGGTGTCGGGCCAGGGAACGGCCAAGCTGGCGGTCGCGGTCGATGCCCGCTCCTCGGATTCGCTGGTCGAGTTGCCGCTGACGGTGCGCGAGCTGAAAGAGCAAGGGCACCAGTTGAAGGTGATGTTCCTGACCTCGAGCACCCATTCGCTGGTGGCGCGCTTTTCCGAAACGCGCCGCAGCCACCCGCTGTCGCACGAGCTGCGCCCGGGCGAAAACCCGGCCTCGCGCCGTACCCTGATCGAATGCATCGCCGAAGAGCGCGAGCGCCTGGCGCCGATCGAGCAGCTCGGCCACGTGATCGACACCTCCGAAGCCTCGGCCAACAAGCTGCGCGGCTGGATCAAGGAGCTGGCCGAGGTGCAGCATGCGCCGCTGACGCTGTTCTTCGAGTCCTTCGCCTTCAAGGTCGGCGTGCCCCTCGACGCCGACTTCGTGTTCGACGTGCGCGCGATCCCGAACCCCTATTACGACCACACGCTGCGCCCGCTCACCGGCAGGGACGCCCCCGTGATCGCCTTCCTCGACGCCCAGCCGAGCGCCGGCGAAATGCTGAACGATATCCGCCAGTTCGTCGAAAAATGGCTGCCTTCGTTCAAAACGGACAACCGCAGCTACCTGACGGTCGCCGTCGGCTGCACCGGCGGGCAGCACCGCTCGGTGTACATGGCCGAGCGCCTGGCGGCCTACTTCGGCGAGACCGAGCGCGTGGTGCTGCGGCACCGCGAGCAGTCGTTCTGATGTGAATTTGTAGGGTGGGCACTTGTGCCCACCCTACGATACGGCGCCTCAGTCCAGATTCCGCAGCGGATGCGCATACGCCGGCCACACCGGCTCGAAGAAGCGCTCCACCATCCCAGGCGTGACCTCGTCCAGCGTCGGCGGATTCCACTTCGGCGCATTGTCCTTGTCGATTACCAGCGCGCGCACGCCTTCCAGCACTTCGCCGTGCTCGAAATTGCGGCGCACCAGCGAGCGTTCCATCCGCAGGCAGTCGGCCACGCCGAGCGAGGCGCCGCGCACCAGCATCTCGTGCGTCACGCACATCAGCAGCGGCGAACGCTGGCGCATGGCGGCCAGGGCCTTCTGCGCGAACGGGCTGTCGTCGGTTGCCAGGGAGGCCATGATCGCCGGCACCGAACCGGCGCCGAAATGCGTGTCGACCGCGGCACGCGCCGTTTCCAAGGGGCTCTGCCCTACACCGGCCTTGAGCGGCGCGGCAAAGGCGCGGATCGCTTCGGCCAGCTGTGCACCCGGCGTCGCCTCGACCAGCGCGTTCAGCTCGCCCAGCTTCTCGCCAGGGACGAACACGTCCGCCAGCCCGACATACAGGGCGTCGGCCGCGCCGATGGTCAATCCCGTCAGCCCCAGGTAATTGCCCAGCTGGCCAGGCGCGTGCGACAGGAAATGGCTGCCGCCGACGTCCGGGAACAGGCCGATGTTCACTTCCGGCATCGCCATCTTGATGCGGTCGGTGACGATGCGCAGGCCCGTATCCGGCCCGCCCTGGGCGATGCCCATGCCGCCGCCCATGACGACCCCATCCATGATCGAGATGTAGGGTTTCGGATAGAAATGGATCAGGTGGTTGAGCGCATACTCTTCCGTGAAGAAATCTTCCAGCAGCGCGCTGCCGCCGGTCGGGGTCGCCGTGCCGGCGTCGTGGAAGAAACGGATGTCGCCGCCCGCGCACAGGGCTTTTTCGCTGCTGCTGGTGAGCACGACGGCAGCGACCGCCGGGTCGTCGCGCCAGGCCAGCAGGGTCTCGGTCAGGCGCCGCACCATGGCGAGCGAGAGCGAATTGAGGGCTTTGGGGCGGTCGAGGGTGATCACGCCGGTGCCGTTGGCAACGCGGGTCAGGACATGGTCGGTCATGGTGAATAGGGTTATGGGAAAGACATGCATTCTACCCAAGCCCGTGCGCGGCGTGCCGCCAAAATGAAAAGGGCGCCCTCCAGGCGCCCTCGTTCAGACGGTGCTTAATGCCGATCAGACAGCAACAGCCTCTCCGCCTTCAGGACGGCGCTTGAGCGCCTCGTGACTATGATTTTGCAGCATCGATTTGTATTTCATCACCTGGCGATCCAGCCTGTCCATCAACAGGTCGATCGCGGCATACAGGTCTTGCGCCACACTTTCCACGTGTACAGTCTTGCCGGACATGCGCAAGTTGATCTCGGCTTTCTGCCTTTTGTCTTTTTCGGTGAGATTGTCGATCGCAAGGATCACATGGGAATCGATCACTTGATCGAAATGGCGGGTGATGCGTTCCAGCTTGTTCTGTACGTATTCACGGATGGCGGGGGTGACATCGAGGTGGTGACCGCTGATAGTGAGATTCATACACACTCCTTTGAAAGAGGAGCGGCGGCCGGTCGCGCAGGTAGCGCGTGGCTGCCGCTGTTACAAGGATTTGCGGAGACTGACTGGAGGAATCTTGAGTGCCTCGCGGTATTTTGCAACCGTGCGGCGCGCGATGACCATTCCTTGTTCACCGAGCATTTCCGCGATCTTGCTGTCGGATAATGGGTTCCTGGGGTCCTCTGCTCCTGTCAGTTGCGCAATGAGCGCCCGAATCGCCGTCGACGAGGCTTCGCCCCCCGCTTCGGTGGCGACGTGGCTTCCGAAGAAATACTTCAGCTCAAACATGCCGTGCGGGGTCAGCATGAATTTTTGAGTTGTTACGCGAGAAATTGTGCTCTCGTGTAGGCCTAGTGTATCAGCTATCTCGCGAAGCACAAGGGGACGCATGGCAACCGCGCCATGGCTGAAAAAGTTGCGCTGACGCTCGACGATTGCCTGGGAAACACGCAGGATCGTGTCGAAGCGCTGGCGCATGTTCTTGATGAGCCACTTCGCTTCCTGCAGCTGCGCGCTCATCTGGCCCTCGCCCTTGCCCTGCTTGAGCAGGGCCGCGTAGACATTGTTGACGCGCAGGCGCGGCATGACTTCGTGGTTCAGCATCACGCTCCAGCCGGAGGCCGTCTTGCGGACGATAACGTCCGGAACCACGTAGTCCGAGGTGCTCGACGCAAAGGCCGCGCCCGGGTGCGGATTGCACTGGCGGATCACGGCCTGCGCTTCGCGCAGGTCTTCGTCGTCGCAGTCGAGCGCCTTTTTCAGCTTGTTGAATTCGCGCTGGGCGAACCAGCTCAGGTAACCCTCGACGATCTTCAAAGCCATGCGCCGCGTCACCAGCGGGACGCCGGGCATCTGCCGGATCTGCAAGGCCAGGCACTCGCTGGCGCTGCGCGCGCCGACGCCGACCGGATCGAGGCTCTGCACCAGCGCCAGCGCGCAGCGCAGCTCGTCCATCTCCACTTCCAGCTCCTCCGGCAGGCGGGCATGGATCTCGTCGAGCTGCTCTTCCAGGTAGCCGTTGTCGTCGATGGCGTCGATCACCAGTTCGGCCAGGGCGCGGTCGCGCGCGCTGACGGCGGTGACCCGGATCTGTTCCGACAGGTGCTCGCGCAGCGTGACGCCGATCGCGCCCAGCTGCGGCCGGCCGTCGTCGTCGCCCTCGCTGCCCGAGGCGCGCGGGGCGTCGCCCCAGTCGTCGGCCTCGCCGCGCTCGACGTCGCCGCCGCCGTCGAGCCCGTCGCCATTGTCCGCGGGCGCGGCGCTTTCTTCCTGCCCCGGCGCCGGCGCGTCGGGCTGCTGGGCCGGCGCATCGTTGATGGCGCCGTCGGCCAGCAGGCGCACGGAATTGTCGAGCGGGTCGTCGATCCGCTCGAGCAGCGGATTATCGGAGAGGATCTGCTCGATCTCCTGGTGCAGTTCGAGCGTGGACAACTGCAGCAGGCGGATCGACTGCTGAAGCTGCGGCGTGAGCGCCAGGTGCTGCGAAGTCCGGAGTTGCAGGGATTGTTTCATGGTGCGGCTGTTCGTTCCGTGGTCACATGCGGAAGTGTTCGCCGAGGTAGACGCGTCGTACCGACTCGTCGGCGATGATGTCGTCAGGGCGCCCGGAAGCCAGCACGGCGCCCTGGTTGATGATGTAGGCGCGGTCGCAGATGCCGAGCGTCTCGCGCACGTTGTGGTCGGTGATCAGGACGCCGATGCCGCGCTCCTTCAGGAAGCGCACGATGCGCTGGATCTCGATCACGGCGATCGGGTCGACACCTGCAAACGGTTCGTCGAGCAGCACGAAGCGCGGATTGGTCGCCAGCGCGCGCGCGATCTCCACGCGGCGGCGCTCGCCGCCCGACAGCGACAGCGCCGGGTTCTCGCGCAGCTTCTCGATCTGCAGTTCGGCCAGCAGGGAATCGAGGCGCTCGTTGATGGCGGCCTTGGTCAGCGACTTGCCGTTGTCGTCGCGCTGCAGCTCGAGCACGGCGCGGATGTTGTCCTCCACCGTCAGCTTGCGGAACACCGACGCTTCCTGCGGCAGGTAGGACAGGCCGAGCACCGCGCGGCGGTGGATCGGCAGGCTGGAAATGTCGGTGCCGTTGATTTCGATGGTGCCGGCGTCCGAGGGCACCAGGCCGACGATCATGTAGAACGAGGTCGTCTTGCCGGCGCCGTTCGGCCCGAGCAGGCCGACGACTTCGCCGCAGCCCACCTCGAGCGAGACGTCGCGCACCACCAGGCGCTTGCCGTAGCTCTTTTGCAGGCCCCGCACGACCAGGGTACTGCGGTTGTCGTGGTCATCCTTCATTATTTCTTTCCTGCTGGTGCCGGTGCCGGTGCCGCGGGCGTGGTGCCTGCGCGTGCAGTCGGCGCTGCCGCTGCGGGGGCTGCCGCGCCGGTGCGGCGCGGTGCGATGATCAGGGTGCCGCGGCCGCCGCCGGCCTTGGTCTGGCCGCTCGGGTCGTTGCGCACGGTCGCCACTTCGCGGCGGTTGTCGTAGGAGATGTAGGGGCCGACCAGTTCGTTCGTCATGCGCCCGTTTTCGAGCTCCTTCACGACCGCCTTCGAGAACAGCTTCACCAGTTCCTCGCGCTCCTCGTATTCGATGCGCTCGGCCTGGCCCTCGACCCACAGGTCGGGCCCGCCGTCGCGCTTCTGGCGGAAGGTCGCCACGCGGCCCGGATTCGAGGTCAGCGTCACGCTCATGTAGCCTTCGGGCGTTTCCTTGACCAGGGCGCGGTCGGACTTGAGCAGCAGCGTGCCGCGGGTGACGACGACGTTGCCGGTCAGGATGCGCGTCTGCGTGACTTCGTCCACGTCGAGCGAGTCGAATTCGACGACGGCCTGCTTGAGCGAGTCCGCCTTCTCGGCCGTGGCCGACAGCGACAGCAGCGAAAGGAAGGCGGCGGCAAGCAATTTTTTCATGTGTTCTCGTTCCTGTTATTGGGTGGGCGTGTTTTGGCGCGGCGGATAGACGATCTTCCCGCGCCCGCCGAGGTGCATCTTCTGGGTCGGGTTCACCGCATGCAAACCGACAGCGTCGACCGAGGAAGCGCCGAGCGTCATGCGTACCGGGCGGTTCGTCTTGACGATCTCGTCGTCGGCCAGCACGGTCAGCGCATCGGTCTGGGCGTGCAGCTTCTCGCTGGTCGGCGTGGCCGGGCGCAGGATGTCGACCTTGCCCATCAGTTCGACGCGGTTCTCGCCATGGAAGACCTGGCCGCGTTCGGCGTTCATCGTCATGCGCGGGCGGCCCGGCGCCATGCTCTCGACCACGGGCCGGGTCACTTCCGACATGTCCGGGCCTGGATGGTGCACCAGGCGCTCGCCGGACATGACGTAGCGCGGCGAGCCGGTCTCGGTCATGCGCACGAAACTGAAGTTCTCGACGATGTAGTCGGGTTCGTTGGCGGCATTGCCGCCGGCGACCGGGTCTTCCGACTGGATCGCCTGCAGCAGCCAGAAACTGCCAAAGGCGAAAAACACGGCGGTGAGCATCAGCCCCAGCGTGCGCCAGCGGTGCGCGGTGCGTTTGTTCACGTAGGTCGCCATGGTTCTTGTCTACTCACGCAAAATATGGCGCCAGCGCCTGCTCGTAGGTCCCCTGGGCGCGCATCACGAGGTCGCAGACCTCGCGCACGGCGCCGCGCCCGCCACCTGCTTTAGTGACGTAATGGGCGCGGTGCTGCACCTCGGGGTGGCCGGTCGGTACGGTGACGGCAAAGCCGACCTTGCTCAAGAGCGGCAGGTCGATCACGTCGTCGCCGATGTAGCCGCACTGCTCGGCGGCGAGCCCGGTCTGCGCCAGCAGTTCGGCGAACGCGATGCGCTTGTCGTGAAAACCCTGCCAGACGTGGGTGATGCCCAGGTCCTTTGCACGGGCATTGACGATCGGCGATTTGCGCGCGCTGATGATGGCGGTGGCCACGCCCGTCTTTTGCAGCAGCTGGATGCCCAGGCCGTCGAGCACGTTGAAGGTCTTGGTGACTTCGCCGTCCGGACCATAGGTCAGGCTGCCGTCGGTGAGGATGCCGTCGACGTCGAAGATCATGACTTTCACGCGCGCGGCGCGTTCCACATGGGCCAAGGGAGTCATCATCAGATCACCTTTGCGCGGGTCAGGTCGTGGATGTGCAGCGCGCCGACCAGCACGCCGTTCGAATCGACCACCAGCATCTGGTTGATGCGGAATTCTTCCATGATCGCGACCGCGTCCACCGCCAGCTGGTCGGGGTGCACGGTGCGTGCGCCGACGTGCATGACGTCGCTGATGAGCAGCTGCGTGAAGTCCTGCTGGCGCTCGATCAGGCGGCGCAGGTCGCCGTCGGTGAACACGCCCAGCGGACGGTTCTGCCCGTCGACGATGGCGGTCATGCCCATGCCTTTCTGGCTCACCTCGAGCAGGGCCCGGGCCAGCGGCACGTCCGGCGCGACGGCCGGGATGGCCTCGCCGCTGCGCATCACGTCGCGCACGTGGGTCAGCAGGCGGCGGCCGAGGGCGCCGCCCGGGTGCGAGCGCGCGAAATCTTCTTCCTTGAAGCCGCGCACATCGAGCAGCGCGACGGCCAGCGCGTCGCCCAGGGCCAGCGTGACGGTGGTGCTGGCGGTCGGCGCCAGGTTCAGCGGGCAGGCTTCCTTCGCCACCGAGATGTCGAGGTGGACGTCGGCCAGCAGGGCCAGGCGCGACTGCGGCTTGCCGGTCATCGCGATCAGGGGCGCGCCCATGCGTTTCACGACCGGCAGGATGTCCATCAGCTCCGACGATTCGCCGGAATTCGAGATGGCGATGAACACGTCCTGCGCGGTCACCATGCCGAGGTCGCCGTGGGCGGCTTCGCCCGGGTGCACGAACATGGCCGGGGTGCCGGTCGAGGCCAGGGTCGCCGCGATCTTGCGCGCGATGTGGCCGGACTTGCCCATGCCCGAGACCACGACGCGCCCCGTGCAGGCGTAGAGGACGGCGACGGCGCGCACCAGGCTGTCGTCGGCATCGAGGCGGGCGTGGACGGCGGAAATGGCTTCGGCTTCGATCGCCAGCGTCTCGCGCGCCAGCGCCATTACGCGCCGCGACTGGTTCTCGTCAAAACTGTTCAGCATTGTTTTTTCATCGGTTACACTCATCCCGGAAGTATAAACGAATTGGGAAAGCAAAAAACTTGCCAGACGTATCAAACAACGCGTTGCTTACACAAAGTTACCTTTATTTAACACAAAGTTATCCCTATTTAACGAACGAATGGCATCCGGCCTCGAACTGACCCTCCTGCTGCTCGGCAGCGCCGTGCTTGGCGTGGTCGTGTTCCGCTCGCTGCACCTGCCGCCGATGCTGGGCTACCTGGCCGTGGGCGTGCTGATTGGGCCGCACGCCTTCGGCCTCGCCGCCGAAACCCACTCCACCCACGCGCTGGCCGAATTCGGGGTCGTGTTCCTGATGTTCTCGATCGGCCTCGAATTCTCGCTGGCCCAGTTGCGCGCGATGCGGCGCATCGTCTTCGGCCTCGGGCTGGCCCAGGTGGTGCTGACCATCGTCGCCACCGTGCTCGGGGCGCTCGCCTTTTCGTTCTGGCTGCCGCAGTTGCACGTGAGCTGGCAGGCCGCATTCGCCCTCGGCGGCGCGCTGGCGATGTCCTCCACCGCCATCGTCGTCAAACTCCTGACCGAAAGGCTCGAACTCGAAAGCGAGCATGGGCGGCGCATCATCGGCATCCTGCTGTTCCAGGACCTGGCCGTGGTGCCGCTCCTGATCATGATCCCCGCGCTGGCAAAAAACCCGGAAAACCTGGCACCGACCCTGGCCTGGGCCGCCGTGAAGGCGGCCGCGGTGCTGGCCTTGCTGTTGTTCTTCGGCCAGAAGCTCATGCGCAGCTGGTTCACCCTGGTCGCCAAGCGCCGCTCGCAGGAACTGTTCATGCTCAACCTGCTGCTGGTGACGCTGGGCGCGGCCTGGATTACCGAACGCGCCGGGCTGTCGCTGGCGCTGGGCGCCTTTGTCGCGGGCATGCTGATTTCCGAAACCCAGTTCAAGCACCAGGTCGAGGAGGACATCAAGCCTTTCCGCGACGTACTGCTCGGCCTGTTCTTCATCACCATCGGCATGCTGCTCAACCTGCGCCTGGTGCTCGAGCACTGGTGGCTGGTGCTCCTGCTGCTCGTCGTTCCGGTGCTGCTGAAGTTCGCGCTGATCGCGGCGCTGGCGAAGGCCTTCGGTTCCTCGGACGGCGTCGCGATGCGCACCGGCCTGGCGCTGGCGCAGGCCGGCGAATTCGGCTTCGTGCTGCTGAACATGGCGTCGGGCTCGAAGCTGATCGATCCCTTCCTGATGCAGCTGGTGCTGGCCTCGATGGTGCTGTCGATGCTGGTCGCACCCTTCGTCATCGCCAAGTCCGACCGCATCGTCATGAAGATGTCGGCCAACGAATGGATGATGCAGTCGCTCCAGCTCACGCAGCTGGCGAGCCGCACGATGGCCGCGCAAAAGCACGTGATCCTGGCCGGCTTCGGGCGCAGCGGCCAGAGCGTGGCGACCCTGCTGACCGACGAGAAGCTGCCCTGGTATGCGCTCGACCTCGATCCGGAACGGGTCCAGGAAGCGCAGGCGGCCGGCTCCAGCGTCTCCTACGGCGACGCCGGGCGGCGCGAATCGCTGATCGCGGCCGGCATCAACCGGGCCAGCGCCCTGGTGATCACCTTCGCCGACACGCGCGCGGCCTTGAAAGTGCTGCACCTGGTGCACGAGCTGGCGCCTTCGCTGCCCGTGATCGTGCGCAGCCACGACGACAGCGACCTCGACATCCTGCGCGCAGCAGGGGCCACTGAGGTGGTGCCGGAGGCGCTGGAAAGCAGCCTGATGCTCGCCTCGCACGCGCTGGTGGTGGTCGGCGTGCCGCTGCGGCGCGTGGTGCACCGCGTGCAGGAGGCGCGCGACGAACGCTACGCTTCGCTGCGCGGCTACTTCCACGGCTCGAGCGACATCACCGACGACCCCGAGCACATGTACGTGCGCCTGCATTCGGTGGTGCTGAACGAGGAGGCGCAGGCGGTCGGGCGCCGCATCGACGAGCTGGGGCTGGAGGAACTGGGGGCGGAAGTGAGCGGCATCCGGCGCGCCAGGAAGCGCGTCGAACCGGAGCCGGACACGGTGCTGGCGGCGGGGGATGTGGTGGTGCTGCGCGGGTCGGCCGACGCGGTGACGCGGGCGGAGGGGCGGTTGTTGTAACCGGTTCCCCTACCCTGCCGTGACGACCCGATTCCTGCCCGCTTCCTTGGCCTGATACAAGGCCCCGTCGGCCAGCGCCACCAATTGCTGCGCCACCGCCTCGATCGGCAGCTCGCCCGCATCCATGTCCAGCGCCGAGACGCCGATCGACACCGACACCCCCATGCCCGCCCCGTCCGCGAGGTCGACCGGCTTGCCGGCCACCCCAACACGGATGCGCTCGGCCACCATGGCCGCGGCGTCCAGGTCGGCATCGATCAGCAGCACCACGAATTCCTCGCCGCCGAAGCGCGCCAGCGCGTCCGACACCCGCAGTTCCATCTTGATGCGCGCCGCCACTTCGCGCAGCACGTCGTCGCCCGCCTGGTGGCCAACGCGGTCGTTGACGGCCTTAAAATGGTCGACGTCGATGAACATGACGGAAATCCGGTAGCCCTGGCGGCGCGCCCGCGCCACCTCTTCCACCAGGCGGCGGTCGATGTAGCGGCGGTTGTAGACGCCGGTGAGCGGGTCGGTCAGCCCCATGTATTTGAGCATCTCGTTGCTGATCACGTTTTCCAGGCAGATCGCGATGATCGAGGCCATGTGCTCGACGAAATCGGTGCCCAGGGCCGCGGTGAAGCGCTGCAGGTCGGTGCTGCCCAGGTTCAGGCTGCCGATCAGGCGCTTGTTGCGCAGCAGCGGCACCAGCGCCACGCTTTGCAGCCCGGCGGGAGGATGGGGAAAGGCGGCGCAGTGCTCGGCGCGCGAGTAGGGTCCGAGGCGCGGGTGCGGGCGGCCGTCCTGGGCGTTCGTAAAACCCAGCTCGACGCCGTGCTCGCAGAACTGCAGGTCGGGCAGCGCCTCGAAATCGACGCCCAGCTTGTGCATCACCGTGTAGATGTCGGCGTCCGGGTCGACCAGCGACAGGGTGACGGCGTCGAGGTCGGAAATGACGGGCAGCAGCCGGAAAATCGTGCCGACCAGTTCCGTGAACGAGGTCGCGCCGACGATCTCGAGGTCGAAGGCCTGGTGGCGGGCCATGATCTCGTGGTTGCGCCGCCCCTGCTCCATGACATAGCTGATGCGTGCGCGCAGCGCTTCGTTCTCGGCAATCAGGTCGCGTAATGGTGCGTCCAACTGCGCGTCCGACTGCGCTTCCATCTGGGCATCCGGCTGGGGATCAGGCTGATACATCGGGGCATTCCTTTCAGCAATACCCGTTACATTACGTGATCTTTCCGGCCTTGGATACGATTTCCGGTGCGCCGCCCGGGAAGCGCGGCCTTAAAACGACAGGCTGGCTTCGAAGCCCTGCCCCACCCTCAGGGTTGCGCCGGAGCCCTCCAGCACGATGCAGTTCATGCCCACGCACACGGCCCCATCGAGCACGGCCTTGGTGCGCCAGGATTGCAGGATGTCGAGCGGATCCGGACCGGGAATGCCGGTCGCCTGGTCGATCGCCGGGATCGGGCAGCGCGCGCAGGGTTTCACGGGTTTGATCACGACTTCGCCAGCGCGCAGCGACTCGGTGTAGTCCTCCTCGAAGGGGTCGGTGCCCGTCACTACCAGGTTTGGACGGAAACGGTCCATCGGCAGCGCCGCGCGGCCGGCGGCCAGCATGCGCGCGTTGATCTCGTCGAGGGCGGATTGCCCGATCAGCAGCAGCGGGTAGGCATCGGCGAAGTGCGCGCCCGATGCCGCCCCGCCGGTCCATTTGGTGCTGGTCGGGCGCGCCAGCTCCGGCTTGAAGCGCACCAGCCGGCAGACTGTGCCGAGTGCCTGCCCGAACCACCGCGCGGCCGCATCGCCGCAGTCGTCGGCGTCGACCAGGTCGTCCCAGATCTGCACGCGCAGCGTGGCGCCTGCTTCCCGTGCCAGCGCCAGCCGGAGCGGCGGCCTGCCGGGCGCCGTTACCACCAGCGCGTCGCCCTCCACCCGCGGCACGACGGTCGCCATGCGCGGGAATTCGCGCTGGGTCAGGAACTGGCCATCGTTCGTCACCAGCATCCATTCGCGGTCGTGCACACCGTGGGCCACGAGGCCGGAGACGGTGACCTGCGCCTCCAGCACCGGCATGGCGGCGCAGGATTTGATGGGATACAGGATGAGTTGGGCGAGCGTGGGCATGGAGCGGTCGGAGATGTCGGGGGCGACAGTATCGCATCAAACCCTCCAGTCATGGCCCTGGCTTAACACGCTTGCCACAGCCTGCCGTTCAATATTTACAAATAGATAAGTTACTGATTTTACGTCGTTTTTTAGTTACAAAAAAATTGTTTTAACTCAACCTGTAGGACAGCTCCTACGCAGATCGAATAGAATTAGAGCATCTTTTATTGCCCTAAATCATGAACAATACTTATCGTCTCGTCTGGAATGCCACGCTCAGCCTGTGGCAGGCCGCCCCCGAAACCGCAAAAGGCCGCGGCAAGAACAAGTCTTCGCGCGCGCTGCGTCCTTTCGCCGGCGTGGCCGCCTTTGCGCTGGCCTCGGCGGCCTGGTCGGGCCAGCTGCCGGGCGGCGGCACGGTCGTGGCCGGCCAGGCGACGATCAGCCAGTCGGGCAACGTCATGACGATCGACCAGTCGACGGCGAAGGCCGCCATCGACTGGCTCAGCTTTTCGATCGGCCAGGGCGACACCGTCGTCTTTCGCCAGCCGTCGGCGTCCTCAGTGGCCCTGAACCGTGTCGTCGGGGGCACCGCCTCCTTCATCGAAGGCGCGCTGCGCGCCAACGGCCAGGTCTTCCTGCTGAACCCGAACGGGGTGTTGTTCGCGCCGACCGCCCAGGTGAATACGGGCGGGCTGCTGGCCTCCACGCTGGGCATGCAGACGGCCGACTTCATGAACGGGCGCTACCAGCTGGAAGGCGCCAACAGCAGCATGGTGATCAACCAGGGCCTGCTGCAGGCCGCGAACGGCGGCGCGGTGGCGCTGGTGGCCGCCCAGATCATCAACACCGGCACCATCGAGGCGCCGGGTGGCGGCGTGGCCCTCGGCGCCGGCTCCAAAGTCCTGGTCGACATGGGCGGTCCGGTGAAGCTGCAGGTCCAGCAAGGCATCGTCAACGCGCTGATCGACAATGGCGGCGCCATCCGTGCCGACGGCGGCACGGTGCTGCTCACCGCGGCGGCGGCATCGGAACTGGCCGGCAGCGTGATCAACCAGAGCGGCACCCTGCGCGCCCAGACGCTGGCCACCGGCGCCAAGGGAGAGATCCTGCTGCTGGCCGACGCGGGACAGGGCCAGCTGAACGTCGGCGGCACGCTCGATGCCAGCGCGCCGGCAGGCGGCGACGGCGGCGCCGTCACGACCTCGGCCGGACGCGTGGCTACCTCGGCCGGCCTGGCCGTGAATGCCGGGGCCGCACAGGGCAGCGGCGGCCAGTGGCTGCTGGCCCCGACCGACTACACCATCAACGCGGCGGCTGCGCAGACCATCTCCTCGGCCCTGAACACCGGGACCAGCGTCACCGTCGCCACCCGGCCGGGCAGCACGGCCGCCGGCGCCGACATCGCCGTCACCAGCGCGGTCGCCAAGAGCGCCGGCGGCGACGCCACGCTGACCCTGCGTGCCGGGCGCAATGTCCTGGTCGGCGCCGACATCGGCGCCACCAATGGCAAGCTCGGCATGGTCCTCAGCGGCGGCAACGGCGGCGGCGCCTACGGTGGCGTACGCGTGGGCGGCAACCTCAATGCCAATGGCGGCGACATCCTGGTCGGCGGCGCACGCGGCACGGCCAACCAGGGCATCGGCTTCGCCGCCAACCTGAACGCCTCGGAAGCGGCGGTCGTCGTCGAGCAGCACAAATCGATTCTCTCAAACGGCGGCAACATCACGATCAACGGCCGCTCCACGGTCGGCTCGAACAACGGCAGCTATGGGGGCGTGACCGGCGGCGTATACATCAAGTCGGGCGCGAAGATCCTGTCCGGCACCGGCGACCTGTACGTCACCGGCGAAAGCAGCGGCGGCCTCAAAACCTTCGGCATCGCCTTCGAAGCGGCGTCCGGTACGAACACCGTGCTCGGCAGCGCGACGAACGGCGGCAACATGCTCATGAACGCGGTGAACAGCTCGGCCGGCACGGCGGCCGAGCGCGATGCCGGCGCCATGGGCATGGTCAACTACGGCAGCGTCGCCCGCCTGTCGTTCTACGGTCCCTCGGTGGCCAGCTGGCTGGTGTTCATCAACGGCGTGCCCCAACTGTCGGGCTACACCCGCACACCGCAACTCAACTGCGTGGCCGGCTACCTGAACTGCGGCTACCTGGTCGTGCCGGGCTCGAACAACAGCTACCTGTATGCCGGCTACGAGTCGGTCAGCCTGGCCACCCAGGCCGCCTACGTGATCCAGAGCGGCGCCGGCACCAAGGTCTACGACGGCTCGACGCTCGCGACCAACCTGACCCTGCAGGGACTCGGCGGCCCGCAGGGCTTCACGCCGTCCAGCCTGCAGCCTGCCCCGCTGTTCCACACGACCAGCAAGAACGTCGGCACCTACGCGCGCCTGGTGCGCGACGCCGCCAACCCGACCAGCCTGACGGCCAACGGGGTGAACTACGCGGTCGGCTATTTCAACAGCGGGACCTATGCCATCACGCCGCGCGCCCTGACCCCGGTCGTGGCGAACAAGGTCTACGACGGCACCAGCGCGGCCGCCGTCACGGCCACCGGGATGGTCGCCGGCGACAACGTGCGCCTGAGCGGCAGCGGCAGTTTCGGCGCCGCCCAGGCCGGGCAGTACGACAACGTCAGCGCCAGCGGCATCACCCTGAGCGGCGCCGACGCCGCCAACTACACGCTCGGCGGCACGGCGGTGAGCGGCATGCGCGCCGCCATCCTGCCGCGCGAAGTCACCCTCGCCGCGCAGAAGACCTATGACGGCACGGACAGCCTGGCGGGCGCCGTCGTGATCGGCAACCTGGTCGCCGGCGAAGACCTGTCCTACTCCGGCGCCGCCGCCAACAGCCTGCATGTCGACGGCGCCACCCATGTCGGT
The DNA here is from genome assembly GCF_053668055.1 of Massilia sp. SYSU DXS3249. Classification (NCBI taxonomy): domain Bacteria; kingdom Pseudomonadati; phylum Pseudomonadota; class Betaproteobacteria; order Burkholderiales; family Oxalobacteraceae; genus Massilia; species Massilia sp. SYSU DXS3249. The sequence continues at coordinate 160,985 of NZ_JBSIPX010000011.1, forward strand.
GCGATCGTGCTGGGCAACGGCACGCTCGGATCGGCATCGAACTACGTGCTGCCCGCGCTGAACGCCGCCTCGTCCGCCAACACGGCAGCGATCACGCCGCGTACCCTGGGCGTGCAGCTGACCGACGCCAACGTCGCCAAGACCTACGACGGCAGCACCGCCGCCCCGGCCGGCTACCAGCCGGGCTACAGCCTCACCGGCCTGGCCGCGGCCGACCTCGGCGCGAGCGTCGCGCTGACCCATACGGGCGCCGCCTACAACAGCGCCAACGTGGCCGAAGCACAGCGCCTCACCGTCTCCGGCCTGGCGGTCGGCGCGGTCACGGGCGGCGTCGCCAACGCCGGCGACTACGTCCTCGACGCAAGCAGCAAGGACGTCGCCGGCAGCATCGGCGCACGCCAGTTGTCCGTCGCCGTCGACGCGCAGTCGAAGTCGTACGGCGACGCCGACCCGTCCCTCACCTGGCGCGTCGTCAATGGCAACCTGCTTGGCGCCGACACCCTGTCCGGCATCCTGTCGCGCGTAGCGGGCGAGAACGTCGGCAGCTATGCGATCGACGCTTCCGCCCTCGCCAATCCGAACTATGCGGTCACTGCCACCGGCGCCAGCCTGAACGTCACCCCGCGCGCCATCAGCGTCGCTGCGAACGGCGGCAGCAAGGTCTATGGCGACGCCGACCCTGCCCTCACCTGGCGTGTCGTCAACGGCAGCCTGGTCGGCAGCGACACCCTGTCCGGCATCCTGTCGCGCATCGCGGGCGAGAACGTCGGCAGTTATGCGATCGACGCCTCCGCCCTCGCCAATCCGAACTATGCGGTCACTGCGACCGGCGCCAGCCTGACCGTGACACCGCGCGCCATCGGCGTGGCCGCGAACGGCGGCAGCAAGGTGTATGGCGATGCCGATCCGGCCCTGACCTGGCGCGTCGTCAACGGCAACCTGGTCGGCAGCGACACCTTGAACGGCAGCCTGGCGCGTACCGCCGGCGAGAACGTCGGCAGCTACGCGATCGATGCGTCCGCCCTCGCCAATCCGAACTATGCGGTCACTGCCACCGGCGCGAACATGACCGTCACACCGCGCGCCATCACGGTCGCCGCGAACGACCGCAGCAAGGTGTATGGCGACGCCGATCCTGCCCTGACCTGGCGCGTCGTCAACGGCAACCTGGTCGGCAGCGACACCCTGAGCGGTAGCCTGGCGCGCGCCGCCGGCGAAAACGTCGGCAGCTATGCGATCGATGCTTCGCGCCTCGCCAACGGCAACTACGCGCTCACGGTGCAGAACGGCGTGCTGAACGTCGCGCCGCGTCCGCTTTCGGTGCTGTTCCAGGCGCAGGACAAGGTCTATGGCGATGCCGACCCACTGCCGGCCTACCGCATCACGGCCGGCAGCCTGGTGGCGGGCGATGCCCTGGACGTGGTGCGCGCCGCCGGCGAAAACGTGGGCAGCTATGCGATCGACGCCAGCGCCGGTGCGAACTACCTCCTGAGCAGCACGCCGGCCGCCCTGACGATTCTTCCGCGCGCGCTCGCCATCACGGTCGACAACGCCAGCAAGGTGTATGGCGAGGCCGATCCGGTGCTGGGCTACCGCATCGCCGCCGGCCAGCTGGTGAACGGCGACCTGCTCGGCGGTGCGCTGCGGCGCCAGTCCGGCGAGAACGCCGGCAGCTACACGATCGACGGCAGCGCCCTGGCCAACGGCAATTACGTGCTGACGGTACAGGGCGGCACGCTGTCGATCGCCGCGCGGCCGATCGCCGTCAGCGCCGACAGCCAGCGCAAGCAGACCGGCGACACCGACCCGCGCCTGACCTGGCGCATTACTGGCGGCAACCTGGTCGGCAACGACAGCCTCGCCGGCCAGCTGGCGCGCGCATCCGGCGAAAGCGCCGGCAGCTATGCGATCGGCCAGGGCACGCTGGGCAACGCCAATTATGCGATCGCCTTCAACAGCGCCAGCCTCGACATCGCCGCGGCGCCGCAGCCGGTGCCGGTGCTTCAGCCGATGCCGCAGCCCCAACCGCTGCCGCCCGTCGTGGAAACACCAGCTCCGCTCCCGCCGGCGCCGGTCGTTCCCGCGCCGGCACGCCCCGCCGTCAACGCCTCGCAATACACGACGATCGTGCCGCCGCTGGTGCCGCCGACGGTGGGCGCCCTCTCGTATGTGATGGTGTCCGACAACAGCGCCAAGGCTGCCGACGGCGGCACGGAAAGCGCCGATGGCGGCACGCTGGAACGCGCCGCTTCGCACGCGCCGACGTCGGGCCGCGACGTCAAGTTCCTCGACGTGATGGTCGTCTCGGGCGGCATCAACACCGGCGCCGCCGCACCGGCGCCCGGCAACTGAGCGCATGCGCGGCTCACCGATATTGGATTGCACTGATAAATGAAGAAGTTACCCTCCCTCCTCCCGGCCGCCCTGCTGATGCTCGCGGCCCATCCCGCCGGCGCCCAGCAGCTGCCCGATGCCGGCCGCCTGTTGCAGGAAAACGCGGCCCCGCCGCTGCAGGCGCCGCGCGCGGCGCCCGGCGTCCAGGTCGAGCCTCCGGCGCCGGCACCCAGCCAGGGCGGCCTGAAGCTCACGCTGCGCCAGGTCGCGATCGAAGGCAATACCGCATTCGACCAGGCCACGCTGCTGGCCCTGCTGGGCGATGTCGCCGGCAAGGAATTCGATTTCGCCGGCCTGAACCGCCTGGCGGCGCGCATCACCGCGCACTACCAGGGAGCCGGCTATCCGTTCGCGCGTGCCCTCCTGCCCCAGCAGGATGTGAGCGGCGGGCAGCTGCGCATCCGCGTCATCGAGGGCCGCTACGGCAAGATCGCCGCCACCGGCGCGCCCCGCCTCGCCGGTCCGGCGCAGGACTTCCTCGACTTCCTGGCACCGGGCGCGCCGATCGAAAGCAGCCGCCTCGAGCGCATCACGCTGATCCTCGACGACCAGCCGGGCATCAAGACCGCGCCCACGATCCGCCCCGGCCAGGCCTTCGGCACCGGCGACCTGCTGGTCGACGTCCAGCGCGAGCAGCCGCAGTCGGGCGAAGTCGCCATCGACAACCACGGCAACCGTCACACGGGCCGCTACCGCGTGCGCTCCGCCCTCGACCTGAACAGCCTGTTCACCTTCGGCGACCAGATCGCCGCGCAGGCGCTCGTGACCGACGAAAAGATGTGGTTCGGCGCGCTCGCCTACAGCCGTCCGCTGGGCGCTTCCGGGCTGCGCGGCCGGATCGGCCTCACCCACTCGTACTACACCCTGGCGGGCGACTTCCGCGCGCTCGACGCCACCGGCACCGCCGACATCGCCAGCGCCGGGTTCAGCTACCCGATCGTGCGCTCGCAACGGCGCAACCTGTCCCTGTCCGGCCAGTTCGAGCACAAGCGCCTGAACGACCGCCAGGGCGCGGTCGACGCCGAGGCCGACAAGTCGAGCAAGGTGCTGGGCGCAGCGCTGAACTTCGACGCGCGAGACGAGTTCATCCGCACCGGCGTCACCTTCGGCGCCCTGCGCTGGAGCGTCGGCGAACTCGACCTGGACGACGTCCTCTCCGCCGCCGACCGCGCCAGCGCGCGCAGCGCCGGCCGCTTCCACAAGATCAATTTCGACATCGCCCGCATCCAGGCGCTGGGCGAACACGTCGACCTGTACGGCCGCCTGTCGCGCCAGTGGGCCTCGAAGAACCTTGACTCGTCGGAAAAATTCGGCCTCGGCGGCGCCCAGGGCGTGCGCGGCTACCCGAGCGGCGAAGGCTTCGGCGACGCCGGCACGATCGCGCAGATCGAGCTGCGCTACACGGCGCACGCGCTGGCGCCCTACCTGTTCCATGACGCCGGCAGGGTGACCGTCAACCGCAACCCGTGGTCGGGCGACGCCAACCGCCGCAGCCTGTCCGGCAGCGGCATCGGCGTGCGCTACCACCGCGGCGCCTGGTACGGAGGGCTGGCCGCCGCCTGGCGCGGCCGCGGCGGCGCCGCGCAGTCCGATGCCCGCGCCTCCTCGCCCATGGTGCTGGCCGACCTGCAGTACCGCTTCTAAAAAAGGAAACGGCGCGCCATCACGCCTTGGCCAGCTTCGTCTGGCTCGACTCCGCCGTCAGATACCCCACCGCCGCGCCGAACTTGTCCTTGTAGTTCGCGCGCACCAGCGGATCGAGCGTCCCTTTGACGACATTGTGGATGCCGCCCCAGTCGCCCGCGTGCTGGAAGTTGCTCATGATGTAGGTCCAGCCATTGAGTTCGTCGACCGCATGCAGGCCGGTCGACTCGCCGCCGGCCGGGATCGACATCACGCGCGACAGCACGCGGGTGTCGATGTTGTACGCCCACAGGAAGTTGTTCACGTGCTGGCCGCTGTCCTCGCCGATGAACAGGGTGCGCATCTTTTCCGAGAACTTCAGGTTGTCCGGATTGCCGATGCGCTCAGGATTGGCCGTGTTGCCGAGGGCGTCGGCCGCGATGTCCTCGCCGGTCAGCAGGGCCTTCAGGTCTACCGGCATCCATTCGCTGGCGATCGCGGCGCCCGCCGTATCGCGCTGCCCGCCGCGCAGGTTCAGCGCCATCACGGCGCCGGCATTGAGCGCCTTCGGGATCGAGACGCCATTGCCCGGCGCGTTCAGCGCGTGGCCGGCAACCATCGAACTCTGGCAGTTCTGCAGCGCCGAGTAGGCCACCTTGTCGGCGGCGTTGACGGTCGTGCCTTCCATCTTGGTAAAGCCCATCGACGCGCCGACCAGGCCCGCATAGCGGTGGGTCTCGAGGAAGGCCGCGGCCTTTTCCATGCCCGGCATCAGCTTGATCCATTCGATGGCGCCGTTCGAGGCGACCTTGCTGTACGCCGCGTCCTGCGGATCGCTCGTGCGCACGTCCATGATGTCGGTCGGTTTCAGGCTGGCGGCGAGCGAGCGGATCTCGGCGCTGGTGGCCGAGCCGAGCCTGATCCAGGTGAGCGGCGCGCCGGCCGCCTGCGGGTCGAGCGAGAAGCCGGCGCCGACCTTGGCCACGTACAGCGTGCCGCTGGACAGGTCTTTCGCCTTGTCGGCCACGAACACGAAGTAGCCGCTGTTGGTGGCGTCGTCGCCCATCAGCACGGTGCGCTCGTCCGGCATCACCTGCACCAGTTCGTGCGAGATGCGGCCCATGCAGTAGTGCTTCTTGATCGAGGCGGTGCCGTCCGGGTTGACCGTCACCTCCGGCATGTGACCGTAGTTGTACGGGTTGGCCGCGGTCTCGCTGCCGTACAGGTTCAGGCTGAAGGCGCGGAACTGCGGATCAAGGGCGGCCGTAAAGGCGTTCGGCTCGTACTCCTCGCTCGACAGGTGGGTGCCCCAGGGCGACAGGCTGGCGCCGCAGGTGATCCACAGGCCTTCGACGCTGGAGGTGTCGACGTTGTGGTACTTCACCAGCGACAGCTTGCCGGTCGCCTGGTCCTGGTCCAGGGTCAGCACGCCGATCGGCGACGGCAGGCGGCCGTACATGCCGGTCTTGCCGTCCTGGGCATAGGTCGCGTACTCGAACTGCACGACGGCGAACACGGACTTGCCCTTCACGCCCGCCACGTTCGCATTCGGCACGGAGAGGAGCGAGGTGCCGTCCGGCGCGTCCGAGAAGAACTGGCGCTCCTTGCCGGGCACGGTGGCGTCGATGATCGGCTGGTTGCGGATGTTGTAGTAGCCGCCGGCGAGGATGGTGCCGCCGCTGCCGTTCGGGACCATGTCGCCGGTCACGAAGAAGGGCTGGTAGGCGAGCTTGAAATCGAGCTTGCTGGTGTCGCTGAAGTTGACCGTCATGGTCGAGCCGACGGTGGTGGTCGCCATCGCGGCCGGGTTGGCGAGCGTTGGCGCGGGCATCGAGCTGAAGGTGACGCTGCCCATGGTGGCGACCGGCGCGACGGGCGCGGTGGCCAGCGGCGTGTCGCCATCGTTGTCGCTGCCGCCACCGCAGGCGGTCAGCAGCGAGGCGCCGGCGACGCTCGCCAGCGGCAGCATCGGGATGCCACCCAGCATGCGCAGCAGGCGGCGGCGGGACAGTTCGGGATTCGTGGTCATGCGGTTTTCTCCAGGGTTTGCGTGATTGCGTGCGGCGGTGGCCGCGTCCATGGAGGGGCAGAATAGTTGAGCCTTATGTCACGTTCATGACAGCATCCGCGGCGAACGGACCAAAAAAAGCCCCGGTTCATCAGGAACCGGGGCTGTCGACCTGGCGGCTCAGCCGCAGGCGGGCATGCTTAGACGTTGAACAAGAAGTTCAACACATCCCCATCCTTGACCACATATTCCTTCCCCTCTGCGCGCATCTTGCCTGCTTCCTTGGCGCCGGCTTCGCCCTTGTAGGCGATGTAGTCGTCGTAGGAAATCGTCTGGGCGCGGATGAAGCCGCGTTCGAAATCGGTGTGGATCACGCCGGCCGCCTGCGGGGCGGTGGCGCCGACCTTCACGGTCCAGGCGCGCACTTCCTTGACGCCGGCGGTGAAATAGGTCTGCAGGCCGAGCAGTTTATAGGCGGCGCGGATCAGGCGGTCCAGGCCCGGCTCTTCCATGCCCATATCGCCCAGGAAAGCGGCTTTATCGGCATCGTCGAGGTCGGCGATTTCCGACTCGATGGCCGCCGAAATGGCGACGATCGGCGCGTTCTGCTTCTTCGCGAATTCGGTCAGCTGGTCCAGCAGCGGGTTGTTGGTAAAACCGGTGTCGGAGACGTTGGCGACATACATCGCCGGCTTGGCCGTGATCAGGTGCAGTTCGCGAATTTGCGCCATCTCGTCGGCGTCCAGGCCGAGCGTCCGGACCGGCTGGCCTTCGTTCAGGTGCGGCAGCATGCGTTCGCACAGGGCGACGAGCTTGGCGGCGTCCTTGTCGCCCGAGCGCGCCTTCTTGTTCTCGCGGTGGATCGCCTTTTCGACGGCGCCCAGGTCGGCCAGCGCCAGTTCGGTCTGGATGACTTCGATGTCGTCGATCGGGCTCACTTTGCCGGCCACGTGGACGACGTTGTCGTCCTCGAAGCAGCGCACGACGTTGACGATGGCGTCGGTTTCGCGGATGTGCGACAGGAACTGGTTGCCCAGGCCCTCGCCTTTCGAGGCGCCCGCCACCAGGCCGGCGATGTCGACGAACTCGACGATGGCCGGCACCACGCGCTCCGGCTTGACGATGTCGGCCAGCGCCTGCATGCGCGGGTCCGGCACTTCGACCACGCCGACGTTCGGCTCGATCGTGCAGAACGGATAGTTCTCGGCCGGGATGCCGGCCTTGGTCAGCGCATTGAACAGGGTGGACTTGCCGACGTTAGGCAGGCCGACGATGCCGCATTGGAGACTCATGGGAATTCTTTCTTTCGATGATGGTGGAGCCGGTAACTTCAGCTCGAAACCCCGCATTGTAACCGGGGATGCGCTCGAATGCCGCAAAAACAGGCGCATTTGCGGCGCCCGGTACCACGGCGCCCCGGCCCCCGAACCTAGATGGCGCGCAAGCGCGACAGGTCGGGCCGCTCGACAAAGGCGGCGAGCTCGTCGCGCAGGCGGGCACCCTCGTCCATCGCCTGCGACCACGCACGAATGCGGGCGTCATGGTCGAGGCCATATCGCTTGAAATCGCTGCGGTCGGGCAATTTCCCCTGCGGCAGCGTTTTCAAAAATTCCTTCGAGGGCGCAACGATCAGCACATTGTCGAGCCAGGCGCGGTTCGGCCCGCGCGCGCAGCGGCGCCAGGGCATGGCTTTGTCGAGCCAGCCGGGCACGATGTGCTCGTTAAAGTGCGGATACAGCACGAGCGCGTCCGGCTCTTCCCGCTCCAGGCGCGCGTAGGGCAGCGCCAGGTGGTAATCGATGATGCCGCCGTCCCAGTAATGGCCCTGCGGCACGCCTTCGATCCCGGTGACCGGCTGCATGATCAAAGGCAGCGTGCCCGAGGCGAGCAGGCTGGCGGCCAGGTTGGCGCGCGTGAGCGTCGCGAAATGGGTGGCGAAGCCGTCGAAGGCTTCCTTCAGCCAGCCTGCCTGGGCGCGGCCGTCGGCGATCACGACGCGCTCGAGCAGTCCTCCCAGCCGTGCGCGCGAAGCGCAATTGGTGAGCGCGGCGGCGGCGAAACCGCGCATCTCGGCGCGGCGGTGGGTCGGTGCAGCGAGGGCGCCCTTGCCGCGCACGGCCAGCAGGTGCGGGCGGTGTTGCGGATGGGCCAGGATGTCGTCCTCGTGGCCGCTGACGAAGGCGTGCAGCAGCCCCTGCACCACCTCGTTGATCTGGGCGGGACTCGGTTTGGTGGTCGTGTAGCGCTGGCCGGCGTACAGGGCGCCCAGGCGCTCGAAGGCGCGCACGGGATCCTTCTGGCAGGCGGCGGCCATGCGCCAGGCGCCGATCGAGGAACCGATCAGGGTGCGCTCGCGCGGCGCTGCCGGCAGCCACTCGCCGAACATGTACTGGTCGAGCTTCTGGAAGATCAGCCCCTTGGGACCGCCGGCGGCGGCCGGGATGACTGCAACGTCGGCGGCGCGCAGGCCCTGCGCGCGGATGCGGGCCAGCGCGCGCGGGCCGGCATGGAAGGTGAGTGCACTCATGCGTGGAATTATCGCAGGACGGGCGGCCCCGTGCAGGCCTGTCCTCTTCCCTTTGGTGTTGGGCAAGAAGAAAGAATGGCGCTGAGCACTTTAATGCAGAGCAGAATCTGCGCTGGGCGATATCAATGCCCGGCACCGTTCCGCTTGTCTTTTGACTCATCCGTTCCTAAGCTCGACTTCACCACCCGGGGCTTTTGCTGCCGCCAGAGGAGCGCCTGCCGCGCCGGCTCCGGTCCCATCTCGTCAGGAGGTAGTCATGAAGACGCGCGCCGCGCTGTTGTGCTCGCAATTTTGCTGGTGTGTGCTGGTGTCCCTGTGCATGGCGCCGGCCTCGGCCGATTCCCATCCACCGATCGGCGGCCCGACCTACCAGACCCAGCCCGGCACCCGCGAACTGCCGCCGCGCTATACGCCGCCGGCGGGTCCGAACGCGCGTGCCCGCCTGGCGTACTGGAACGAAGTGGCGCAGCGCGCCATCGCGGTCGACCATACCCCGGCCGTCGTCGGCAACGTGGTGCAGCGTGCCCAGCAGCTCGGGCCGACGCGCACCAGCCGGGCAATGGCAATCGTGCACATTGCCGTCTACGACGCGCTCAACGCCATCGTCAAACGCTACCCCGGCTACACCGGGCAGCTCGACGCCTTTGCCGACAGTTCGCAGGATGCCGCCATCGCCCAGGCGGTGCACGACACGCTGGTGGCGCTGTATCCGCGCCAGGCGAGCCCCTTCGATGCCTGGCTGAGCGCCGACCTGGCGCGCCTGCCGGCGGGCCGCGCCAAGCTGAACGGCATCGACGCCGGGCGTCGCGCGGCGGCGGCGATCCTCGCACTGCGCGCCAGCGACGGCAATTATTATGGGGAGCCGGTCGTCGGCGAAGACTACCAGGTCGGCCACGCACCGGGCGAGTGGCGGCCGGATCCGGTCAGCCGCAGCCCCATCGCCCTGGGCGCCTACTGGCAGCGGCTGACGCCTTTCGTGCTGCAGTCGGCCGAGCAGTTCCGGGTGCCGCCGCCCCCGGGGCTGGCGAGCGAAGCCTATGCGCGCGCCTTCAACGAAGTGAAACAGCTCGGCGGCGACGGCGTGCGCACCCCGACCCGGCGCACGCGCGACCAGACCGTGGCAGGCATCTTCTGGTCCTACGACAGCACCGCCTGGATCGGCACGCCGACGCGCCTGTACAACCAGGTGGCCGTGCAGCTGGCGCTGGGACGCTGCAAGGATGCGCTGGAACTGGCGCGCGTGCTGGCGCTGGTGAACGTGGCCATGGCCGACACGACGATGGCCGTCTGGAACGCGAAGTACGACTACGATTTCTGGCGGTCGGTCACGGGCATCCGCGAAGCCGATCCCGGCACCGGCCCCACCGGCCTGGGCGATGGCAATCCGCTGACCCAGGCCGATGTGACCTGGACGCCGCTGGGCGCGCCGGCGAGCAACCTCATCGGCCCGGATTTCACGCCGCCCTTCCCTGCCTACGTGTCGGGGCACGCGGGCCTGGGCGGCGCCACCTTCCACATGCTGCGCCGCCTGTACGGCGACCGGCTGCCTTTTACCTTTGTGTCCGACGAATGGAACGGCATCACGCGCGACAACGAGGGATGGGTAAGGCCGCGCCTGCCGCGCAGTTTCGGGACGCTGACGCAGGCGGAAGAGGAAAATGGGCAGAGCCGGATTTATCTGGGCGTTCACTGGCCCTTCGACAAGACGGCGGGGATGAGCCTGAGCCACCAGATTGTCGATTATGTTGTCAAGCGGGGGCTGGTGCGGCCGGGTGCGACGCCTTGAGCGCCCAAATGGGCTGTGCGATTGGTCCAAAACGCGTGGAGTCGGGACTCCACCCTACAGCTACCGTGGATCGTAGGGTGGAGTCCTGACTCCACGCGTTGCTACGCCAACAGAATTCGCGACAGGAAAAGCGACGAGACGTCGACGCGAACTACTGTCAGGCCGTATGCAACTGCATCGTCGCCACATCCAGCTTGCCCTCGACGGCGAGCGGGATGATGCGCAGCGCCTTGTCGATCGATTCCTCGATCAGGCTTTGTTCTTCGCGGCGCGGGCGGTGCAGGACGAAGTCGGCCACGCCCTGCTGCAGGTTCAGGCTGCGCGGGTGGCCGATGCCGAGGCGCAGGCGCCAGTAGTCCTGGGTGCCGAGCGCGGAGGTAATGTCCTTCAGGCCGTTGTGGCCGCCGGAGGAGCCGCCCTTTTTCAGCTTGGCCACGCCCGGCAGCAAGTCGAGTTCGTCGTGCACGACCAGCACTTCGTCGGGGTTGATTTTATAGAAGCGCGCCAGCGCGCCGACCGACTGGCCGGAGCGGTTCATGAAGGTCTGCGGCTCGAGCAGCCAGACTTCCTTGCCGCCGATCGCGGTTTTCGCCATCAGGGCGTTAAAACGCGATTCACGCTGCAGGCGGCAGCCGGGCAGGCTGTTGGCGAGGTTGTCGACCAGCCAGAAGCCGGCGTTGTGGCGGGTTTGTTCGTATTCTGGGCCAGGGTTGCCGAGGCCGACGATGAGGCGGATGGACATAGCGGTCGCGTCAGGAAAAACAGGATTATGGCTTAGTTTCTTTGCCGGGAAATAAAAAACCCGCCAGGCGAACCGGGCGGGTTTTTATCTGCCTCCGCTCGCGCGGCGGCCGGGTCGTACCTTACTCGGCAGCAGCGTCGGCAGCGACGGCGCCGCGTGGGATCGACGAGGTCACGATGGTCAGGTTCTGGCCGTGGGTCAGCGCGGTCACGCCGGCTGGCAGCTTCAGGTCGTCGGTGTGGATCGACTGGCCGGCTTCCAGGTTGGCCAGGTCGACTTCGATGAACTCAGGCAGCTGGCCTGGCAGGCAGGACACGTCCAGTTCGTTCAGCACGTGCGAGATGACAGCACCGCTCAGCTTGACGGCTGGCGAGGTCTCGGCGTTGACGAAGTGCAGGGTGACCTTGGTGTGGATCGGCTGCGATGCGTCGACGCGCTGGAAGTCAGCGTGCAGGACCAGTTGCTTGTATGCGTGCATCTGGAAGTCGCGCAGCAGGACTTGCTGGGTCTGGCCGTCGATTTCGAGGTCCAGCACGGAACCGTGGAAAGCTTCTTTCTTGAGCGCGTGCCACAGGGCGTTGCCGTCCAGGGCGATCAGGACCGGGGCTGCTGCGCCGCCGTAGATGATGCCTGGGGTCTGGCCAGCCTTGCGCAGGCGGCGGCTCGCTCCGGTGCCCTGCAGGGTGCGGTTGAATGCAACTACTTTCATGTGAAACTCCATAAGTTTAGGCTCGCATGCAGGGACTCTCCTGCCCGATTGCCCGGTTTTGCCCGCCCCCGCGACCAGGGGCTGACGTGGCTGAGCGCTAACGAACGCACTCAAGAAAAACGAATTCTTTTTAACGGTACAACGGCGCGCCGGGCTAGAAGCCGGGCGCGCCGTGTTCTGAAACTAAATTTTTTAGTCGACGAACAGCGACATGACCGAGTCGCCCTTGACGATACGCTTGAACGTTTCGGCCAGCAGCGGAGCACAGGTCAGCTGGCGGATCTTGCCGCAGGCACGGCCGGCTTCGCTCAGCGGAATGGTGTCGGTGACGACCAGCTCGTCCAGCGGCGAATTCGAAATACGCTCGATTGCCGGGCCCGACAGAACCGGGTGCGTGCAGTAGGCAACGACTTTCTTCGCGCCGCGTTCCTTGAGGACTTCGGCAGCCTTGGTCAGGGTGCCGGCGGTGTCGACCATGTCGTCCATGATGACGCAGTTGCGGCCTTCGACTTCGCCGATGATGTTCATGACTTCCGACACGTTCGCCTTCGGGCGGCGCTTGTCGATGATCGCCAGGTCGCAGCCGAGGCGCTTGGCCAGCGCGCGGGCACGCACCACGCCGCCGACGTCAGGCGACACGACCAGCAGGTCGTCGTAGTTGCGCTTTTGCAGGTCGCCCAGCAGCAGCGGCGATGCGTAGATGTTGTCGACCGGGATGTCGAAGAAGCCCTGGATCTGGTCGGCGTGCAGGTCCATGATCAGGACGCGCTCGACGCCGGCTTCTTCCAGCATGTTGGCGACGACTTTGGCCGAGATGGCGACGCGGGCCGAACGCGGACGGCGGTCCTGGCGGGCGTAACCAAAGTAAGGGATGGCGGCGGTGATGCGGCCGGCCGATGCACGCTTGAGAGCGTCGACCATCAGCATGATTTCCATCAGGCTGTCATTGGTCGGAGCACAGGTCGACTGGAGAACGAAGACGTCTTTACCACGAACGTTCTCGTTGATTTCGACCATGACTTCGCCGTCGGAGAACTTCGAGACCACGGCTTTACCGAGTGGAATGCCGAGGCTTTTTGCGACCCCTTCTGCTAGCGCCGGATTAGCGTTGCCGGTAAAAACCATCAGGTTTTCGTAAGCCATGGGAGTCCCAGAGATGTGAATGTTGATTCTTGAAAAACAATCAGCCGGCTATACCGGCTGATTATGCACTCAAAGACAGTCCGCGGGAGCGGTGCTGCCTGATTTATCCGCTGGACGCATTCGCATCGACAGATCGGACAAAACGAATGGCAGGGGAACAAGGATTCGAACCTTGGTATGCCGGAATCAAAATCCGGTGCCTTAACCAGCTTGGCGATTCCCCTACGCAACCTACAGCTTGTCGCAACATCTAACTACTTCGTCAAACCCTGCGACAGGCAAAATTTTATTCTACAACTCATTGTTTTGCAAGAGCGATTTCAGCGGATGTCGCTCCAAGGACCGGGCTTTCCACGCTCGCCAGTTGCCGGGAACCTGCCCCAACACCCGATCCGCCTGCGCCTCGTCGGTCATCGCGCAAAACACGCACGCTCCCGAACCAGTCATCCTTGCCGCACCATGCTGCCCGAGCCACTCGACCGCTTCAGCTACCGGCGGGAACAGACGGGATGCTACTGCTTGCAAATCATTTCTTCCGAACTCATGCAGAGCATGCGTTGCAGGAAAGTCCGCTATTCTAACGGGCTTCGTGTCGCGCGTCAAATCCTCTGCGGTAAAAATTGCCGGCGTGGGCACGGAGACGCCCGGCTCGATCACGACATACCAGCAATCCGGCCCCGCGACCGGCTGCATGGCCTCCCCTACTCCCTCGACGAACGCGGTCTGTCCATAAATAAAGAAAGGGATGTCGGCGCCCAGCGGCAAGCCGATTTCCATCAGCTCGGCGTCACTGAAACCGGCTTGCCACAAGTAATTGGCCGCCATCAGCGCGGTGGCCGCATCCGACGAGCCGCCGCCGAGCCCGCCACCCATGGGCAGGATCTTTTCCACCGCTACATCGATGCCGGGCGCCGCACGGCCGTGACGGTTTTGGTAGGCATTGGCTAGGCGCTGCAGCGCACGCACGATCAGGTCGCTGTCGTGGGGCACGCCCGCCACTTCGGTGGTGCGCACGATGCGGCCGTCGCTGCGCAGGTCGAAGTGCAGCACGTCCCTCCGGTCGATCAGCTGAAAAACGCTTTGCAGCAAATGATAGCCGTCGGCGCGGCGGCCGACGACGTGCAGGAACAAGTTCAATTTGGCCGGAGCCGGGCAAGCGTGCAGCGAAGTCATCATCAGGCAGATGGGTCGACGGCGATGCGGATCGCCAATTCCTCGGTGGTGGCAGTGGCGCTGCGTTCGGCGTGGATGACGCTCGGCATCGGCGTTGCAGTGTTCTTCTGCCAGGAGACGAAGCGCAGGCGCCAGCCGTCGGCGGTGAAGACTTCGTTCTTCGCAGGCGAGGCGGCAAAACGCTTGCCGGACGCATCGGTCGCATAGCCCTGCAGCCAGTCGCGCAGGCCGGAGACCGGCAGCGACCAGCCGAGCGCCTGTGCGGTCAGGCTGTCGATGTCCCTGGCGCTGCGCGGCGGCTGGTTGGCCTGGGTCAGCGTCGCCTGTTCCGGCGTGACATTGATCGTGGCCACGGTCTGGCCCGTGGGCGAGAACAGCGCGACCTCGATGCGGCCCGGCTGCTGCGACCATTCGAAGTTGCCCGTGATCGAACCCGGCTGGCCATCCTTCTGGTAGTTCGCGCTCAGGCGGCCGGAGAGGGCGATGGTGTCGCGGTAGGCGCCGACGGTGGCGTTCGCGTCGGTAGTCGAGGGGTTGGTGGTGGCGCAGCCGGCCAGCACGGCGGCAAGGGCAAGCAGGGAAAGACGGCGGGTAATCGGCATCGGTCGCGTTATCGGTCAGGAAATGTCGGCGCCCGGGCGGCCGGCGGCTGCCTGGGCGATGCTTGTGCAGGAGCAGCGGACAGCGAGCCGTCCGCCGCAAAAGATGGATTATTTCACAAGGACAGGCGCAGGCGCGCCAGCGTGCTGCGCAGCGTGTCGTTCTGCGGGTCCTTGGCGCGCGCTTCGCGCCACAGGTTCTGGGCGTCGGCCTGCTTGCCCTTCTGCCACAGCACTTCGCCCAGGTGTACCGCGATTTCCGGATCGCGGCGCAGGCTGTAGGCGCGGCGCAGGTGGGCTTCGGCGGCATCGAGGTTGCCGAGGCGATAATGCACCCAGCCCATGCTGTCCATGATGAAGGGGTCTTCCGGCGCCATCGCCAGCGCCTTTTCGATCAGGGCGCGCGCCTCCTCCAGGCGCACGTTGCGCTCGGCCAGCGAATAGCCGAGGGCGTTGTAGGCGTGGTGGTTGTCGGGCGCCAGGCGCATCACCTCGCGCAGCGTCGTTTCCATCACTTCCATGTGGCCCGTCTTTTCGGCCAGCAGCGCGAAGTCGTACAGCAGGTCGGCATTCTTCGGGAAGCGCCTGGTGGCGGCCTGCATCAGCTGGAAGGCCTGCTCGGCCTGGCCGGCGTCGCGCAGCACCTGCGCCTCGGCCGCCGCCAGCTGGGCCTGGGCCGCCGGCTCTTCCGGCTTCAGGGAGGAGAGCAGGCGGCGCGCGGCCGGTACGTCGCCGCCCTTGCCGAGCAGCTGGGCACGGCGCAACTGGACGCCGAAGGTGGTCTTGTCGTCGCCTTCGGGCAGCTTGTCGAGCCAGCCGACGGCCGCCTTCAGGTCGCCCCGTTCCTCGGCCAGCTGCGACAGGATCAGCAGCGCCTTCGAGGGATCGCGCTCGTCGTTCGGGTTGCGTCCCAACACGTCCACGAAGCGCGTGAAATACGTTTCGGCGCCAGCCGGGTCGTTCAGCTGGGTCGACAGCACACCGAGCGCGTACAGGGTCGTGACGTTGTCCGGCTGCAGCTTGTCGAGCAGGATGAATTCGGCGCGGGCTTCCTCGAAGCGCTTGTCGTTGACCAGCATGCGCGCATGCGCCGCGCGCACTTCGCGGGCGTTCGGGTTGGCGGCGATGAAGCTGGTCAATATCTCGCGCACCTGCGCCTCGTTCTCGCTCGCTTGCGCCAGCGTCAGCACGGCGATTTCGGAGGTTGGCGCCAGGGCCAGCGCGGCACGTGCCTCGCGCTGCGCCGCCGGCTTGTCGCCCTTGGCGAGCGCAGCCTGCGCCAGCACGACATGGCCCTCGACCGTGTTGCGGTAGGGCTCTACCAGGCGCTCGAGCATGGCGCCGGCCGCTTCCTTGTCCTTGGCGCGCGACAGCAGTTGCTGCACCTGGTAGAGCACGATGCCGCGCACATTCGCCGGCGTGCCTTCGAGGCGCTTGCGGAAGATGTCTTCTGCGTCCGAGATATTGTCGGACAGGATCACCATCCCCAGATAGTACTGTGTCGCTTCGTCGGACTGCGGGTCGAGCTGGCGCCATTGGCGCACGGCGGCCAGCGTGTCCTCGGGCTGGCGGGCGGCCAGCGCCATTTCGGCAGCGCGGCGCGCCAGGCGCGGGTCGCGCGTCTGCTGGGCCAGGCTCAGCATGGTGAGATACGGTCCTTGCCAGTCGCCCTTGCGGAAGGCGAACTCGGCGCGCAGCAGCTGGTTCAGCAAGGCGCTCGTCAGTTCGACTTTCGGCAGCCGTGCACGTTCCGCGTCGGCGCTTGCCTGTTCCGCCGCCCGCGCCGCCTCGGCCGCATCAAGCGTGGCGATCTCGGCGGCTTCGGCAACCACCACCGGCGACGCTGCGGTCGTTTTATCGCTCGACTGCGCGCCGGACTGCGGTTGTGGCGCCACAGCACACGCCGACAGCATGCCGGAGAGAGTTACAATGACGAAAGCGTTTTTCAAGGCAAGTCCATGTGTGGAATGATGTCCGATTCTACGCCGGAGTCCAAAACCGCGTGCGGCCCCGCAACACGAATTTACAAGAATTTTGTCAGATTTTCATGCCTGAACTCCCCGAAGTAGAAGTGACCCGGCGCGGGGTCGCACCCCACCTGGAAGGTCGCGTGGTCGAACAGGTCGTGTTCCGCCGCGAGGGCCTGCGCTGGCCCTTCCCTGCGCACATTGCCGAGACGCTGGTAGGCCAGCGCATCCTGCACGTCCGTCGCCGCGGCAAGTACCTGCTGATTGGCTTCGACGCCGGCACCCTGATCGTGCACCTCGGCATGTCGGGCCACTTGCGCGTGCTGCCGCCGGGCGTCGAGCCGAAGAAGCACGACCATTTCGACCTCGTTGTGACGGAGGACGGTGTGCGTCAGGTGCTGCGCCTGCACGACCCGCGCCGCTTCGGCGCCGTGCTCTGGCATCCGAACGACGACGGCGAGCTCGACCAGCATGTGCTGCTGCGCGCGCTCGGCGTCGAGCCGCTCGAGGACAGTTTTTCGGCCGAGCTGCTGTTCAAGGCCACGCGCAAGCGCAGCGCGCCGATCAAGCAGGTGCTGCTGTCGGGCGATATCGTGGTCGGGGTCGGCAACATCTACGCTTGCGAGAGCCTGTTCCATGCCGGGATCAGCCCGAAGACGGCGGCCTCGCGCATCAGCCGCGCCCGCTACGAAAAGCTGGCCGCGGCCATCCGCACAGTCCTTGCCGACGCCATCGTGCAGGGCGGCAGCACACTGCGTGACTTTATTGCCGTAAATGGCCAATCCGGATATTTCCAGCAGACATATTTCGTCTATGATCGTGCTGGAGTTCCTTGCCGCAACTGTGGCGCGCCGGTGCGCCAGATCAAGCAGGGGCAGCGGTCGACCTTCTATTGCGCGACCTGCCAGCGGTAGGCACCTTCCAGAGAGCAGACACATGCAGAACATCGAAGAATACGGCGCCTGGCGCGCCACGGTCGCAAGCGGGCTGGAGGACTATCGCGCGGCGCTGGCGGCCTTCGACCTGGCCGACGCGGCCACGCAGCAGCGCGTCGCCCAGGCCGCGGCGCGGGTGCGCGACGACCGCCTGTCCGTCGCCTTCGTCGCGGAATTCTCGCGCGGCAAATCCGAGCTGATCAACGCGATCTTCTTCGCCGACTACGGCCAGCGCATCCTGCCCTCCTCGGCCGGCCGCACCACCATGTGCCCGACCGAGCTGCTGTACGACGCTGCCTGGGAACCCTGCATCCGCCTGCTGCCGATCGAAACCCGCGCCCAGCAACTGTCCACCAGCGACTTCCGCGAGGACGCCGCCGCCTGGACCGTGCTGCCGCTCGACCTGAACGCGCCCGAGCGCATGCTGGAAGTCTTCCGCCAGGTCAGCATGACGCGCCGCGTCGATCTCGAGGAAGCGCAGCGCTATGGCCTGTACGACCCGGAGGATCCGGCGCTGCAGGATGCCGTCGGCGCCGACGGGCTGGTCGAGATCTCGCAATGGCGCCACGCCATCATCAACCTGCCGCACCCGTTGTTGAAACAAGGCCTGGTGATCCTCGACACGCCCGGCCTGAACGCGATCGGCACCGAGCCGGAACTGACGCTGAACCTGATCCCGAACGCGCATGCGGTGCTGTTCGTCCTCAGCGCCGATACCGGCGTCACGCGCAGCGACATCGACGTCTGGCGCACCCATATCGGCGCAGGTCCTGGACGCATCGTCGTGCTCAACAAGATCGATGCGATGTGGGACACCCTGCGCTCGGACGCCGACAACGACGCCGAGATCGCGCGCCAGCAGCACACGGTCGCGCAGCAGCTCGGGCTGGACCCGGGCCAGGTGTATCCGGTGTCGGCGCACAAGGCGCTGGTCGGCCGCATCCAGGGAGATATGGCGCTGTTCGAGCGCAGCCGCCTGGGCGCGCTCGAAGCGGCGCTGATGCACAGTCTGATCCCTCAGAAGCGCGCGATCCTCGGCAGCCAGCTGCGCGAAGACCTGGCCGACCTCGACAAGGTGCAAGGCACGGCTCTGGCCGCGCGTTCGCGCAACCTGGTCGAGCAGCTGCAGGAACTGAAAAGCCTGCGCGGCAAGAACCAGACCGTGCTGGCGCACATGATGCGCCGCATCGAGGCCGAGCGGAAGGATTTCGACGCCGGTCTGCTGCGCCTGCAGGACGCGAGGACGCGCTTCGCCACCCTGTCGAGCAGCCTGTATTCCACCCTCGGCACCGATGCCGTGGCGCGCCAGGCCGACGCCGTGCGCGTGGCGATGCAGGGAGTGCGTTTCGCCACCGGCATGCGCGTCCCGGTGAAAACCTTTTTCGACGCGGCGCGCGCCAGCATCGATGCCGCCAGCGAGCAAGTGGCCGAGATCGGCGCCATGACCGACGCCATGCTGCGCGGCTTCGCCACCGAGCACGGGCTGACGATGTCGCCGGCGATGCCGCTGTCGCTGGCGCGCTACCGCGAAGAGATCGACGCCGTCGAAGCGCTGTACGCCCGCCAGTTCGGCACCGCCACGCTGCTGATGACGAGCCGCGCCACCCTGCTCGAGCGCTTCTTCGATTCGATCGCCTCCAACGTGCGGCGCACCTTCCGCGCGGCGAACGCCGACGTCGAAGCCTGGCTGAAGGTGATCATGGCGCCGCTCGAGAGCCAGATCCGCCAGCACAAGGAACAGCTGCGCCACCGCCTCGCCTCAATCCAGCGCATCCACGACGCGACCGACAGCCTGGAGCAGAAGATCGCCGCCTTCGAGGCCAGCCAGGACACGCTGGAAGACCAGCGCCGGCAGCTGGCGGCGCTGGCCGACGGCGTCAGGGCGCGGCTGGACCAGCCGGCACTGCGGGAGGCTGCGTGAAACGATTGACGGAGTTCGACGACCTCGCCGATCCCACTTTCTCGCAGGCCGTCATCGGTTGGCAGCGCGCGCACGGACGCCACACGCTGCCGTGGCAGAACACGCGCGACGCCTACCGCGTCTGGCTCTCCGAAATCATGCTGCAGCAGACGCAGGTGGCCGCGGTGCTGGGCTATTACGCGCGCTTCCTGGAGCGCTTCCCCACTGTCCACGAGCTCGCCGGCGCACCGGTCGAGGACGTGATGACTTACTGGAGCGGCCTCGGTTACTACACCCGCGCGCGCAACCTGCACGCCTGCGCCAAGCGGGTGGTGGCGGAGTACGGCGGCGTCTTCCCGAGCGACCCGGCCCTGCTGGCCGACCTGCCCGGCATCGGCCGCTCGACGGCGGCGGCGATTACCGCCTTCTCGAACGGCACCCGCGCCGCCATCCTCGACGGCAACGTCAAGCGCGTGTTCGCGCGGGTGTTCGGCGTCGAGGGCTACCCGGGCGAAAAACGCATCGAGGAAGGCCTGTGGCGGCGCGCCGACGCCCTGCTGCCCCTGGAGGGCATCGAATCGTACACGCAAGGGCTGATGGACCTAGGCGCCACGCTCTGCACGCGCTCCAGGCCCGACTGCAGCCGCTGCCCGCTGCAGGCGCGCTGCGTGGCCTACGCCACCGGCCGCACGGCGGAACTGCCGGTGCGCAAGCCGAAGAAGGCTTCGCCCGAAAAGCGCGCCGACATGCTGGTCGTGCTGCACGAGCGGCACGTGCTGCTGGAACAGCGCCCTGGCAGCGGGATCTGGGGCGGATTGCTGTCGCTGCCGGAAGCGGACGGCCACCTCGGCATAGACGAGGAGCGCGACGGTGAAGGCGCCCTGGCGGCGGCCCTGGCGCGGGTCGGGACGGTCGAGGAAGTGCAGGCGCTGCTGCCGCTGGTGCATGTGTTCACGCACTACAAGCTGCACATTTATCCGCACAAGGTGACGCTGGCGGCGCGCGGCGAGACCCCGGCGGGGCATGTGTGGGTAGCCTTGTCGGATATCGGTGAGGCCGCGCTGCCGGCGCCGGTCAAAAAATTACTGCTGGATCTGGCCCGCCCCAGTTTGTTCGGTTGATTTTGTAGGGGTGGAGGAGGCCAGTGGCCTCCTCCACGGCTTCACCGGAGTCCCGACTCCACCCGTGTGCGGCCCCGGCATTTGGAAACGTTTAGACA